>JAEDJT010000075.1 GCA_016296185.1 Bacilli bacterium | reverse complement strand
TACAAGAAAAAGGATATGACCCTATCAATCAGATGATAGGGTACATCCTATCTGGCGACTCAAGCTATATAACAAGTCACAAGGACGCTAGAACAGTAATAAGAAAATATGAAAGAGATGAATTATTAGAAGAAATTCTAAAGTATTATTTGTCTAAATAGAAAGTAGGTCAACTAATGAGGAAAAAAATAATATCATTATTATTGTTAATTATGATATGTATTGGATTTATTCCTAATTATTCCTTTGCAGAGCAAAAAGCAAATAAAATTATTTATATTAGTATAAATAGAAGTAATATGGATGATTTTCAAGATATACCTGTTTTACAAGAAAACTTAAGTAAAAGAGGGTATATTGGGTTAATGAACATCAAAGGAGATCAAGGTAGCGATGATGCTAGATCGTATGCAAGTATAGGTGCAGGATGTAGAGCTAATATAGTTAATGATGAATCTATTTCTTTTGAAAACTTAACTGATGATAACAGTAAAATATATAAATCTCTTACAGGAGAAAATCCAAAAGAAATAAACAACTCATACATTAACAAATTTATTAATAATAATGCTGAAAAAGGTACTTATGGATCTACACTAGGATTACTTGGTCAAACATTATCCGACAATAATAAAAAAGTTGCATTACTAGGGAATAGTGATATTGTAGAAAATGATAATTTAATCAAAATAAGAAATGCAGGATTCATATCTATGGATATGATGGGTAGAGTAGAATCTGGTAATGTGGATGATATAAACATACAAGATTTATCTATGCCTTATGGAATTAGAACTGACTACGATAAATTAATAAAAGAAACTAAAAGCTATTATGAAAATAGTGATGCATTATTTATAGAACTTGGAGATACATATAGATTAGATGAATATAAATCTAATTTAAATGAAAAAACATATAAAAAAATTAAAACACAAATACACTCTAATATAAATACTTATTTAGAAGAAGTATTTAATATGGTTAGTGAAAATGATGTTGTATATGTTGTAAGTGAATTTCCAAGTACATTAGATTACAAAAATAAAAGACGTTTATCTCCTGTTATTAAATTCTCTGATAATAAAAAAGGACTATTAGAAAGTTCTACTACAAGAAGAGAGGGAATAATAGGTAACTTAGACTTAGGTGTAGATATTTTAAATGAACTTGGTCTAAAAAATGAAATCATGATAGGAAGAGTTTTAAATAATGTAGAGAAAGATGACAATATAATCTCTTTAACTAATGAATATGAAAAAATGGTTTCAACTAATAATATAAGATCTACTGTGGTAAATACTTTTGTAGGTATTGTATCTGTATCATGGGTATTAGCAATGTTAGCCCTATTATTTAAAGATAAATTACCTCATAAAGAAAAAGTATTTGTAACTTTAAAAGAATTTATTAAATTAGGTCTAATAATGCCTCTTACTTTATTATCAGCACCTATATTTAATGCTAAAACTCAAATGGGTATAATAATAAGTGTTACAGTAATGACTATATTAATATACTTATCTGGAAGATTATTGTTTAAACAAAGTGATATAAAACAAATGTCATACTATGCTTTACTAACTATAGCTCTTGTAGTATTTGACTCAATAATAGGAACATTCTTTATGAAGTATAGTGTAATGAGTTATGATGCTATAGTAGGTGCTAGATACTATGGTGTAGGTAATGAATATCAAGGTGTTATTATAGGAAGTGCTCTATTTGGGTTAGCAGTTTTATTAAACTACAATAAAATACCTAAATATTTAGTTGGATTATTATTTGTTGTAATATTAATTACAACTGCAGCACCATTTATGGGCGCAAATGTTGGAGCATCTATATCTGAATGTATTGCATTCTTGTTATTTATGATGTTAATATATCATGTTAAACTAGACTATAAGAAGATAATGATTTTAGGACTAGCAGCAGTAGTATTAGTATTTGGATTTGCTGGCCTAGACTTAATTATGGGAACAGAATCTCATTTAGGTGCATTTGTAATGCAAATACTTCAAGAAGGACCACAAGCTATATTTAATACATTTGGTAGAAAAATATCTATGAATTTAAAGCTTGCTAAGTCTTCAGTATGGGTAAATATACTTTTAGTAGGAATAGCTGTAATAGGTATATTTATATTTAGACCATCTAGACATATGAAAAATATTTCTAATAAATATCCGATGATATTTAAAGGATTTATAGCTGCTATGGTAGGATGTATCGTTACAATGTTAGTAAATGACTCTGGTATTGTCTCAGCAGCAACAGCTTCTATTTATATACTAATACCAATTTTAATTATTAGTATTAATATGATAATCTTTAATGATAAAATAGAATAATTATTAAATTAGCCAGAATTAAATTCTGGCTAATTTTTTAAATATAATATAAAATAATGTATGATAAAAATAAAATAAGAAAAAATAATAAAATCTTGATTAATTTTATATAAAATTTATTATATAATAATTAAATAAAATGATAAGCAATACATAAAGGAGACAGATATGCTTGATGGAAGAATAATGGGCCTTGATATAGGAGATAAAACTATAGGAGTTGCTGTAAGTGACTTAATGGGATTAACTGCTCAAGGTGTAACAACTATAAAAAGAGTTGGAAAGAAAAAAGATATAGAAGCAATAAAACAAATAATAGCTGAAAAACAAGTAAATAAAATAGTTTCAGGGCTTCCTAAAAATATGAATGGAACTGTTGGACCACAAGGAGAAAAAGTTCAAAAATTCTGTGAGTTACTAAAGGAAGAAACTAATCTACCAATAGAGTTTTGGGATGAGAGACTATCTACAGTTGCAGCTGAAAGATCTCTTATAGAAGGAAATGTAAGAAGAGAAAATAGAAAAAAAGTAATAGATATGCTGGCAGCAGTAATAATATTACAAGGTTATTTAGATTTAAAAAGAAATTTTTAATAATATATTTGAAAAAGCTTAAGTATAATATATAATATAAAAAGAAGAAAGAATTTGAGGTGATTTAGATGCAAGATAATATAATAAGCTTACTAGACGAAAATGGAGTAGAAAGTCAATTCGAAGTAATATTAACATTAGAAGCAGAAAATAAGGAATATGCTATATTAATGCCTGTTGATGACGAAGAAGCAGAAGAAGCGTTAGTATTTAGAATAGACCAAGATGAAGAAGGAGAAATGTTAGTTCCTTTAGAAGATGATAAAGAATACGAAAT
>JAEDJT010000074.1 GCA_016296185.1 Bacilli bacterium | reverse complement strand
TCTCCTTTTTTAACCCATGTACCAGCTAATGTTACTTTATGACCATTAATTACAACTTTATCAACTTGCTTAGGCATAGTACATTGTACTGGCATATGCCATATATCATCATTTCCACAATATGTTTCATCTATAATTCCAGTATGATTAGTTTGTATTAATCCCCAAGTTTTAAATGTAGAACTTCTAGGATATAATTTAGCTATTTTACCTTCAGGTAATTGCATTGCAAAGCCTAGATTAATCATACAGTAACCCATATAAGGAACAAATACATCCTCATAAGAATACACATCTATACAGTTTCCATTAGGATTAATCACTAATTCTTTAGCTCCTTCTAAATATCTTATAGGTATATCTGTCATAGGATTAACATTCCATTCAGTTGGAGTATTATTATGACTAATCCATTCACTAGGTATTCCAGTTATTATATTTCCCCATTTATCTTCACATGTAATAGCATTTGTATCTATATAAAAATCATCTTCTTTATGATTGCATTTACAATCACTGCCACATTCTCCATTACAGTTACATTCATGTTTTTCCTCTACTTCAGTTTTTTTGACCATTTCTTTATCTATAAAAAATTTTTTAATATCTTCTCTCATTATATCTCTCCTTTTAAATTAATCTTCTTTTATAATTTCCTCAATGGCTTTGTTAATACCACTAACTATTATATCATTCATTTTAGTCAATAATTCACTTAGTTCTTTTCTGTCACTATCTGTTAGATTATTATTTATATCTATTTTTTTATCACCCACTTGTAATTCATAAAATTCTAAAGATAAAGTACCTAACCCTTCTTCGTCATAAACTATATAAACATCACCTATTTGTTCTTTATTCATTTATATCACCACCTTCAATTATATTATACAATTATTTTTCTTTAGTGTCAAGTCTATTTATAAATAAATTTTCTTTTTTTAACATTCTTTGGTCTAATATATCTTCATCCCAAATATATATATTCTCCTCATCATGATTAAGTGTTAAATCTAATAATGTATCTTCTAATAATCTTTTTTCTTTTATCACATCTCTTTTAGTACAATATCTATAAGTATGAATAAAAACTTTATTTCCAAATCCGTCAATATATTCAGCAAAGATTCCAAATAATCTTTCCATAATACACCTACTTTCTTAGATTTTTAACTATTATATATTTAATAAATTCTTGTTCCATTAAATTATTTAATATTCTTTCTTTTGATATTGTTTCCTTAGTAGTATTAAGGTAATATAAATCTCTTTTACGAATAGCTGGTATTACCTTTTCTATTGTACCATAAGATACCGTAAAGTCTACATTAATAGTAAATTCATTATTTAAGTTGACATATTTATCATTAATAATCACATCAACATTATAAGTATCTCTTTCTTTAATTAAATTTGGAATTGATTCATTTCCATAAAGTTTACCTATTGTAACGTTTATATTTTTAAAAGTTAAATATCTATTCATTTTCATTTTATCTCTCCTTATTTAATTTTTTATATAAGCAATATGCTATACCTATACTATCTGCAATATCATCATTTTTATCTTTTCCTCTTTCATGAAACTCTCCTAAATCTACTAAGTTATCACATACCCATTTATGAGTTCCTTCCTTGCTTTTATTACCTACTCCCATAGCTACTTTTCTCCATTGAGAAGGAGTGTATGTATAAATTAAATTAAATCCATTAACATATAAGGTAATATATATAGCTCCATATAATCTAGCAAGTTTTTTACCTGAACCTTTTTGATTACCTATGTAACTATCTTCTATAGCTATATGAGTTACTTCATATGCTTTAGCTATATCTAATATAGTTTTAGATATATGAATTATCTTTAACATTTCATCTCCATTGAAATCTTTGGACTTAATAGGTATGTTATCATAACATATTACTTCACCAGTATCTCCATCCATCACACAGAGACCTGTGCTTTGGATAGAGCCATCAATACCTAGTATTATCTTTTTCTTCATATATTATTCCTCAATTTCTTTTTTTATATAATTTACTAACTCTTTTACAGCTTCATCTATATTACCCTCATTTTTTATTTCTTTATATACAGTTTTTACTCTAAAGTCAAAAAATTTCTTTTTATCATCTTCTAACCTTCTATTAACTTCATCTAGCAAATCTCCTCTAGTTAAAAGTCTTTGTCTTAATAATTCTTCATTGGCTTTAATATATATAGGTATAACCACACCATTGCCATAATGTTTTCTTAATTCTCTAAATCCATCGGCATCAACTATAAACATACCATATTCACAACTATTAATTTCATCTACTGATAATCCATACATCCATGTGTCATCTACTATTTCTCCATCTTTTTCTACTTTAGTCTTATATATTCTCGATTCAATAAAACTATAATGTTCTTTCATCTTTATAAATTCTTTATTATCTATAAAATAATAATCTACTCCATCTTTTTCATTTTTTCTCATAGGTCTCGTAGTATGGCTTACTAATATTTTTACTTTATCTCCTAATTGTTCCGAAGTCTTTTTTACTAATGTATCTTTGCCTGTTGCCGAATAACCCATGATACAGAATATTTTCTTTGGACTATTCATCATTTTTACCTCCTTCTTCCCATTTTATATTCTTATAATCTATATCTATACCCTCAATCGCTTCATCTAATGTTATATTCCTAGATAATCCTTTTGATATAATATCTAACATACTACAATATACACCAATAGGACAATTATTTCTACAATAATTAATACTTACATAACAATTACTTTCTGCAAATTCAATTAACATATTATATAATTTTTCTAAATCCTTTTCATTCATAGCACTTAAATATCATCTCCTTTTAATTATATTATACAGTAAGATTTATTAAAAGTCAAATAAAAAAGCTGAATAGAATTAATTTTCTATTCAGCTTTAAATATTATTTATTATGTTTATCAGTTAAATATTTACATCCTAATGCTGTAAACCCTAATATACCTATATTTACTACTACAGGAAGTCCAGCTATAAATAACATAGCTGAAACTCCACCTATTGTAATCATATTTGCAGTTGCATTACTTACTTCTTTTTTCATTAATATTCTCTCCTTTTAATAATCACCTTCTCTTTATATTATTATCTTTAGTTCATTTGTTTATATTATACAGTAAATTTTATTAAATGTAAAGCAAATTATTTTATTTTTTAGTTATTTTATATCCATCATACTTATAAATATATGGTCTTTTTTGTTTTGAAAATTTTGAGGAAGATATTATATAATCATTTTTAACAATATTCCTATAATAAGTATCAT
>JAEDJT010000035.1 GCA_016296185.1 Bacilli bacterium | reverse complement strand
AGTAAAGAAATTAGTTCCAAACAATAAAAAATAATGAAGGTATAGGAATATACCTTTTTTTCGTGTATAATAATTGACCAAGACAAGAAATAATTATTTAATTGAGAAGAGGTATATATATGATTAAATATTTTAAAGAATTAGAAAATAGAGAAGAATATTATCTAGCACTAGTTAATGTTGAAGATAATGGAAAAAAAGAAGTATATGATTATAGAATACCTTTATCATTTATTGAAAAGTATTCAGAAATTTTTAAACAAGGTGATTTATTAATAAATATATTTAATAGATTTAATATAGATGAGTGGTTTAAAAAAAATATATATATTGATTACGAAAATGCCTGTTCTGTTTCTAGTGAGTTTGAAAGTATTGAAGAAGAAATATATTGGATATTAGATGAATATAAAAAAATAGATTTTTCTTCTAAAGCAATAGAAAATTATTTATACTTAATCAAAAGATTATCATTTATTTATATAGATTTATTTCCAAAAAATAAAGAGTATTATACCTCACTTAATAAAACAATCATAGAAGCGATAAATGAATTAAAAAAATACATGACTATTCAATATGAACAAAATAAAAAAGATAATGTATACCAGCCTGATGCATGGTATATAACACCTAATGGATATTTATATAATGTTGGAAAATATGGACATAAAGGACGAGATTTATCTTTTAATTATAATAGAATAAAATATTCTATAAATTATAATGAAAATATATTAGAAAATCATAAAACTTCTGATGGATATTTAAATATGTCAAAAGAAATAAAAGAAAAAGGTTATATAACAACTGGACAATTTAAAAACTTTTTAAATTATATAAGTCAACCTGTATATTTAGAATATATTAATGGAATACCAGTAACTAGGGAAAGACATATAATTGAATTAATTTTAGGTATAATTAATGCTAAAGCATGTTTTTATAGATTCTTTGAAGATTTATATATATATACAGAAAGTCCACAAAATGAAATTGAAAAAATAATAGATTGGACAAACGATGATATCGGAGATATATTAGTTAGATGTTGTGGTTTTCATAAAGTTGAATCTACTCAAACAAAAACAATAACAACAAGTTTAATCAATTATGAGTCTGAATTTAGTGACTATATAAATAATGGATGGACTATTAGATTTATTCCTCCAATTATTATTAACAAAGATAAAAAAAATATAGAAGAATATGATAGTGATTTTCTCATAATAAGACAATTATTAAAAAAATAAGAAGGTATAGGAATATACCTTTTTTCGTGTATAATAGATAATCAACTAGGTGATAAAATGGAAAAACGAATTAATAATAAAGGGAACATTGTTAAAGAATATAGCATATGCTATAATTAGATAAATAATTTACACTGCATATAAGCTACAGTAAAATCTGAACAGACCGTGAAATTTTCATGGAGTCGGGTCACTTTTGTGACAGTGGATTACACCCACGGGACAGTAACTGTTGATACTGATTCAAGGGTGTTTTTATATTGTTAAATGATAAGCATTACTCAAATTTAGTAATATAGTGTAATTTAACTAACGGAGGATATCTATGAATAACAATGAAAATGAAATTTTAAATAATATCAAAGGATTAACTAACGAAGAAGTTAATAAATCTAAAATGGAAAATGGTATAAACAAATTATCAGAAAAAAAGAAGCAACCATTAATATTAAAAATTCTAAGTATATTTAAAGAACCAATGTTTCTTTTATTAATAATAGCTGCAAGTATATATTTTATTGTTGGAGAATATATTGATGGAACAATAATGTTAATTGGTGTATTTGGTATATGCCTAATAGAATATTTTCAAGAAACAAAAACAGATAAAGCTCTAGAAGAATTAAATAAATTATCATCAATAAACGTTAAAGTAATAAGAAACGGAAATGAAAAAATAATATCAAGTGATGAAGTAGTCGTTGGTGATATTGTAATTCTTGAAGAGGGAGACAGAGTTCCTGCTGATGGTAAAATTTTATATGCTCAAAGTTTTGGTGTGAATGAATCAGCATTAACAGGTGAATCTGAAGTTGTTTATAAAAATTGTAAACAAGATAATACAAATCATTTTAAATTAAATATGTGTTATTCCGGTACAAATATTACAAATGGTCTAGGAATTATTGAAATAACTGCAGTAGGAAAAAACACAGAATTTGGACGCATAGGTGAATCATTAAATGAAATAATAGAAGAAAAAACACCACTAGAAAATCAAATAAATAAACTAGTTTACGTGTGTGCCATAATCAGCGGTATTGTCTTTTCTTTGACAATAATTATAAATTATATAAATCATCCAGAATTAGCTTTTTCAGAAAGAATAATTGAAGCAATATTAGCCGGGGTTACAATCGCAATGGCTACTATACCAGAAGAAATACCCGTTGTATTAACAGTATTTCTTGCAATGGGAGCATGGAATTTAACAAAGAAAAAAGCATTATCAAGTAATATGAAAACTATAGAAACATTAGGAACAGTAAATGTATTGTGTACTGATAAAACAGGGACATTAACAGAAAATAAAATGGAAATTCAAGATATGTATGAATATAGCGATACATTTATTGAAACATCATATTTATCATGCCCTAAAGTAGCTTTTGACCCAATGGAAATAGCTATAAAAGAATATTGTAACTCTAAAAAAAATATAAAAAATAAATTAGAAATAACAAAAGAATACGCATTTACTCCAGAAACAAAAATGACAGGTCAAATAATTGAAAATAAATTATTATGCGTAAAAGGAGCATATGAAAATGTATTACCATTATGTAATTTAGAAAATGAAACTTATAATGAAATAAAAGAAAAAATAGATAATTATTCAAAAGAAGGATACAGAGTTTTAGCTGTTGCGAAAAAAAGTAATATAAAAACAATTCCTTCAACTTTATTAGAAGCAGAATTAGATTTCGAAGGATTAATAGCATTATACGATCCACCATGTTATGGTGTCAAAACATCATTAAGTGAATGTTATTCTGCTGGTGTTAGAGTAATTATGATAACTGGAGATAATGGAGAAACAGCTAAGGGAATAGCTAAAAAAATAAATCTTGAGAATTATGAACAAGTAATAACTGGTAGAGAATTAGAAAAAATGTCAGATGAAGAACTTTTTGAAGCAGTAAAAACTGTAAATATATTTGCAAGAGTATATCCTAATCATAAAATGAGAATCGTAAATGCATTACAAAAAGACAATAAAATAGTCGCAATGACAGGTGATGGAGTTAATGATGCACCGGCACTAAAAAAAGCAAACGTTGGTATTGCTATGGGTAAAAGAGGAACGAACGTTGCAAAAGAATCAGCTGATTTAATTTTACTAGACGATAACTTTAATACTATAGTTAATGCAATAGAAAATGGTAGATGTATTTATAACAATATTAGGAAAGCAATTTCATATATTATTGCAATTCACATTCCAATAGCATTATTATCATTATTTGCACCATTATTTAAACTACCAACTTTTTTACTTCCAATACATGTAATGATATTAGAATTAATAATTGATCCAACTTCTTCGATTATATTCCAAAGAATAAAACCATCAAAAGAAATAATGAAAGAACAACCAAGAAACATAAAAGAATCAATAATTAATTTAAAATCAGCAATAAGTAATATATTAAAAGGTATTTATATTTTTTTAATAGTATTTATAACATATTATTTATTAAATAAAATAGGAAATCATAATTTAGCTTTAACAATTGCATATTCAGTACTAGTTCTATCAATAACACTAATTACATACCAAATTAAAGATGATGAACTTACACTAAAATCATATATTAATAGTTTTAAAGATAAAGTATCTTTACTAGTAAATTTAGGAGTTCTATTAGGACTAATAATAATCATATATATTCCATTCTTTAATAAAATAGCTAATACTATGCCTTTAGAACCTAAATGGTGGCTACTAATAATAACTTTAGTTCTTGCATCAATATTACCATTTGATATATTTAAAAAAAGAAAATAATAAAATTAATAATTAAAAATATCTAAAGAATATAAAAATTAATCCTATAATAGTTGTATTATCAATTATATTATCTATAGTTTTAATGATTATAACAATAATTCATTATAATAAAAAAGAACTTGTATAAAATATAAATTCTATGTGTGATATAATAGAACTATAATAAAAAAAAGGAGAAAAGTTTATGGAATTAATAGTAAAAAAATGTATGAAATGTGGAGCAATAGTTGTTCCTTATAAAGATTGTACTTGTGAAAATTGTGGAATAAAATGTTGTGGAGAAGAAATGAAACAACTGATAGCAAATTCTGAAGATGCAGCATTTGAAAAACATGTACCAACATATGAAATAGTAGAAGATGAAATATCAGTAAATGTTAATCATGTAATGGAAAAAGAACACTATATAGAATTTATAGCTTTAGTAACAGATACAAAAACATATATTGAAAAACTATATCCAGAAATGGAAGCACAAGTAAGATTTAAATATGTAAAAGGTGCATCATTATATGCATATTGTAATAAACATGGATTATGGATGAGCAAAGTAGAAAAATAATGCTTCTTATGGAACAAATATAACCTATTTGTTCTTTTTATTTGAGATATCCTCAAGAAATAAAAAGAGTTACACCTGGACAAGCGTGTGTACTATATGATGGCGAAATATATCTTGGTGGCGGAATTATTAAAGAAGTTCTTAAAAATAACAAAAAACTATAGTATTTATAGTAATCATTATCATTCTTTATTATATTAAATATAATCAAAATAAATATATTTAAACTCATATTTTTTATGGTACAATTACTTTAAGAAATAATAATGAATATAAAAAATATTGAAAGGAAATTCATTATGGATAATGTACTAGAAACAATTGAAATAATAAATTCATTAACAACACATATGTATTATAATCTAATTAAAATGGATGGAAAAACATATTATTTAAATGGTGGTTGTTTAGAATTAAGCGAAATATTAAAAGAAGTATATCCTGGTAGCATATCATATATTAAATATGATAAAACACATGTTATTACTAAAATTGGCGATAATTATTATGATGCATCAGGATATGTAGACGAACCAGAGGAATATTATATAATGACTAATGCTGATTTAGATATTTATAAAAACTATACTAACAATCACTATAAATTATTAAATATTGAGGAAAATATTAAAAATTTATTAATTAAAAAGAATAATCCTTCTCAAAAATTAGGTTTATAATAAATATCTATTAATAGTATTAAGAAGTGTACAATAAGCAAATAAGAACCCTTATAGAAATAAATTATAGATAATAAAAAAGAATATATATTACCATTAGCAACAAACCGTTGCTTGTTGCTAAATACCATTAATTATATAATTTTTATGGAGGTAAATTATGGAAACAAAAGATATTTTATTAGATTTAAGAACAAAAAATGGATTATCACAAGAAGAACTTGCTCAAAAAGTTTTTGTTACACGTCAAGCAGTATCACGTTGGGAAACAGGTGAAACAATACCTAATATTGAAACATTAAAATTATTATCGAATATATACGATGTATCAATAAATACTCTTTTAGGTTCACCACAAGAACTTATATGTAAATGTTGTGGTATGAAAATAGAAGATTGCGATATTAGTAGGGATAAAGATGGGAATTACAATGAAGAGTATTGTAAATGGTGCTATTCTGATGGGAATTTTACTTTAGATTTCTGGAAACAATACAATAATACTAGTGGAATTGAAAAATTTGAAGAATTTAAAAAACAAATTATTAGTGAAATAAACGAAATACTTGTAAAAGAAAAACTTCCAAAAGTAGAAAATTTAAATGTATTATCAGGAAGTTTTATAAATTTAGAATATAAATTTCCTAACGGAGAAAAAGTAAAATTATTAGATGATAAAGCATCATATTTAGGAAGTCAATTAGAACCCGAAAATAAAAATGACAGATGTATCGGTATTGCAGCTAATATGGATTTTATACTTATATGCAGTTATGAAGAAAATGGAAATAACCCTGAAATAATTGTATATAAAAAAAGATAATAATATAATAATTACATAATAAAAGAGATGTATTAATACATCTTTTTTATGCTATAATATAAAACTAAGAAAAAATTAAGGAGGAATAATATGGTTAAAGATTTATGTTTCGAAATAATAGAAACATGCTTAAATAATTGTAAATTTTGTTCCTCAAATTCTAATTGTCAAAAAACTCAAATTATAGAATTTGATACTTTTAAAAAAGTTATAGATCATTTTATGAATAATGGTGGTATCGAAGAATTATCTTTATCTGGAGGTGAACCATTTTTACATCCAGATATATTGAAAATGGTTCAATATGCCAAGTCATACGGAATAAAAACTGTGATATTCACAAGTGGTGTAATTCATGGTAAAGAAATAGATATTGAGAAACGAAAAAAAATAATAAATGAAATGAATAAAAGAATAAACGAAGTAAATAAATATGAACCAGATAACGATTTTTTAAAAGAAAAAATCAAATTATATTTTAGTAGAATGATAAAACGAAAAGAATATAGTTCAATAGATCGAATTATTTTACAAAAATTAAATGAGATTGGTCTCGATAAAATCGTATTCGATATGCAAGCATATGAATCAGAAACAGATAGTTATATAATGGGTAGAAATGAACAAGCAAGGCAAGCATTATTAGATTCATTAATTAATGCATCTTTTGAAAAAATAAATATAGATGTTCATTTTGTTCCAATGAAACCAAATTATAAAGAAATAATAGACATATTAGAATTATTAGAAATAGCAAACGTCAGTCAAATAAGTTTATTAAATTTCCTACCTCAAGGAAGAGGAAGAATAAATGCAAAAGAATTATTATTAAATAAAGAAGAAAAATCTTATTTTTTTAAACTGTTAGAAATTGGAAAGAATAGATTCTCAGGCACAATAAGAATCGGAATACCATTACAAGGTGAAGATACACATAAATGTAATGCAGGATTAGAAAAATTAGATATAAAATTTAATGGTGATGTACTTCCATGTCCGGCATTTAAAGAAATTTCTCTAGAAGAATGTACTAAATTTAATATTAAAATTCCGAATATATATAAAGATTTAGAAGAAATAAATATTCCTGGACATGGAAAAAGAGTTAAACAATTATGTAAACAAATATATAATGAAAGAAATAAAAATATATAATAAATGAGGTAATACTATGTCAAAAATATCAAATGTATTATTAATGTTACAATATTTAGAAAATGGAAGAAAATATAGTATTAAAGAATTATCAGAAAAATTAGAAGTATCTGAAAGAATGATTAGATCATATAAAGAAGAACTAGAAAAAGTAGGAATATATATTGATACAATAATGGGACCATATGGTGGATATGTATTAAATCAAAGCATAAGAATCCCTTCGAGAAAATTTACTTTAGATGATTATAAATTTTTAAAAAATCTAACAGTAAAAGAAGAAGATAAAGAAAAACTAGAAATTATTGCCGACAAAGTTCATGGAATTTATTTTAATTCTAAAAAAGAAAATATTGAATTAGAAGAAGACACAAAAAAATCATATAATATTCTTAATAGAGCAATCAAAGAACATAAAAAAGTAAAAATAAATTATTATTCATATACTCATGGCATCCAAGAAAGAATAATAAGACCATATGATATGTTTTTATATAATACGGGTTGGGGATGTGCTGCATTCTGTGAACATAGAAATGATTTAAGACACTTTGAATTAAAAAGAATAAATAACATAGAATTATTAGAAGAAAAATTCTAAGTAGACGAAATACTTCCTCCTTAAGTGATATAAATAACTTAAGGAGGTTATTATATGGAACAAAACTTTAATTTATTACAAGAAAGAGTATTAGATACTCTAGAAAAAAGCGATTTATTAGCTATCAAGCAACAATTAAAAAATATTAAAGGAAATACAGTGTTAGTAGGAGCTGGAGGATCATCTGTAGTATCCACATTCGCATCAAAAGTATTAGGTATATCAAATGTGAAAAGCTCAAGAGACCTAAACTACATGAATTTAGATAATATAGATAATATTATTATTTTTAGCTATAGTGGTAAAGGTTATGTTATAGAAAACATTTTGGATAAGAACAAAAAAATATATTTATTTACTAATGGAGATAAATTATATGATAATGTTGAAACAATAAAATATAATTCCACAATAAAAAAAGAAAATAGTTTTATATCATTAGCAAGTACACTAATGCCTATGGCAATTTTATATCATTATTATCATCCCTTAAGATTGCCTCATTTTGAAAGTATATTATCAAAAATGTTTGATAAATCAAAAGATATTAATATTCATCATAATAATGTATATGAAATATTAACTGGCTATGATTCAATAACTGCATCAAAATTTCTAGAAACTACAATGACTGAGTCAGGAATTGCTATTCCTGTAATTCATGATAAATATGATTATTGTCATGGTAGATCTACATTATCATATAAATCTAACAATGGACTTATTCTATTTAACAGTGAAAAAGAATTAGATGAATTGTTATTTAACAATTTAAAAGAATATTATACAGAAATAGTAAAAGTCGATAGATTCTACCCTAATGATTGTATTGTTGATAATGACTTTTATGCTACAATATGTTCAATGTATTTAACAAAAAAATTAGCAGAAAATAAAGGAATGGATTTATCAAAAGTTGATTATTCACCAATAGTAAAAAAATTATATAAATATAAAGGAGAAATGTAATATGCAAAATATAACATACGTTACAGGAAATTATGGTAAATATATTTCAGTTAAAGAAAAGTTTGAAAAATATGGTATAAACATAGAATATTCCAAAATAGATATTGATGAACCAGATATAAATGATATTGAAATAATAAGCAAAGAAAAAGCGATATCAGCATATGAACAAATTAAGTCTCCTGTCTTTGTTGTAGATTGTGGTTTTTATATTAGAAGTTATCCAAATAACCCTTATTATCCAGGAGCATTTGTAAAAAGAAGTGGAGTAGCAAGTAATATAGATAAAGTATTATCTGATATGTCTAATGAAAATGATAGATATTGTTATTTTCTTGATTGTTTAACTTATTATGATGGAGAAGAATTTATTCAATTCTATGGAAAAAGTGAAGGTAACTTGTCATATGAACCTAGAGGGAATGAGTTAAAAAAAGCAAAATCAAATTTATGGTACATATTTATTCCAAAAAATTGTACGAAAACATTAGCTGAAATGAGTGATGAAGAAAGAACAACAAGAATTGATGATAGAACAGACGCAACAATAGATTTTATAAATTGGATAAAAGAGAAAAACAAAAAAACGATAGAAACTAAACAATCATTAACTAAAAAACTAACTAAATAATATAATAAATAAATCACTTGATTATATATGATATAATAGTAATACTAAAGGAAGATTAAACTATAGAAAGAAGTTTTAATATAGGAGATATTGTTCAACATTTTAAAAGAGAAACAATGAGTGAAGAACAAATTAAAGAAAATCCCAATGTTTATCTATACGAAATTATAGGAACATCTAAACATACTGAAAACGGTGAAATATTAATGATATACAAACCATTATATGAAACAGTTTGCATCAAAGGTGTTGACTGTGCTGCAAGACCTTATAAAATATTTATGTCAGAAGTAGATCATGAAAAATATCCTGAAATTAAACAAAATATCGTTTTGAATTAAAAAAATAAGGTATAGAAATATATCTTTTTTTTATGATAAAATAATATTAGGTGATATATATGTATGATTGTATAATTATAGGAGCAGGACCTGCAGGAATGACAAGCGCTATATATTTATTAAGAGCAAATAAAAAAATATTATTATTAGAATCATCTTCATATGGTGGTCAAATAATAAATGCTAGTAACATTGAAAACTATCCAGGATATGAATCAATATCTGGATTTGAATTAGCAACAAATATGTATAATCAAGTAAAAAAACTTGGTGGTGAAATAAAATATGAAACAGTAATAAGAGTAAATGAAGATAAAACTGTTGTTACAAATAAAGATACATATCAAGCTACATCAGTTATCATTGCTACAGGTGCTCAAAATAGAAAATTAAATTTACCAAATGAAAAAGAATTTATAGGAAAAGGTGTTTCATACTGTGCTACATGTGATGGAAATTTCTTTAAAAATAAAATTGTTGCAGTAAACGGTGGAGGAAATACAGCATTAGAAGATGCTTTATACTTATCAGAATTAGCAAAAGAAGTTTACCTAATTCATAGAAGAGATGAATTTAGAGGAGATAATAAATATTTAGATGAAATAAAAGCTAAAGACAATATTAAACTTATTCTTAATTCAAACATTATATCTATAAATGGTAATGAAAGACTAGAATCAATTACAATAAAAAATAACTCAGAAGAAGAAACAACAATTGAAATAAATGGATTATTTATAGCAATAGGACAAGAACCTAAAAACGAAATTTTTAATAATGTTGTTGATCTAGAGAACGGATATATAAAAACTATAGATGATGTACATACAAAAACAAAAGGTATATATGTTGCAGGAGATACAAGAACAAAAGAATTAAGACAATTAACTACAGCAGTGAGTGATGGAAGTATTGCAGCAAGTATAGCAATAAAAGAAATGAAAGGAGATAATTAATATGGCAGTTATAACAATTAATGATTCAAATATTAATGAAATGATTACAAAAGATGAAAAAGTAGTAATAGATTGTTTTGCAGAATGGTGTGGACCTTGTAAAATGCTATCACCAATTATTGATGAATTAGCTGAAGAAACAAACGATACAAAATTCTATAAAATAAACATCGATGATAATTATGACACAGTAAGTAAATATGAAATAATGTCAATTCCAACAATACTAGTATTTAAAAATGGTGAATTAAAAAATAAAAGTATAGGATTAAAATCAAAAGAAGAATTAAAAGAAGTAATAAGTATAATGGATTAAAAATATAAAAAAAAACATACTATATAAATATAATAATAGTAGTACTAGAAGTATTTTAACTAACTTAGATGATGAGTGGAGTAAAAGGTTTTTGCAACAACAAAAAATTTAACTGCCGCAAAATTTGCTATGTTTAATTATTTTAATAGTATTTCAAGTGAATACGTAGCTAAATATACATTAAATCATTTAAATAAATTCTATATTGTACCTGGAACATTAACACCATTATTAAAACAATTAGAAAACAAAGGATACATATTAAGAAAAAGAAATATATGTGATGAAAGAAATATAATAATAACAATTACAAAAGAAGGAACTAAATTAAAAGAAAAAGCTAAAGATATACCTAAAAAAATGTCATGTAATTTTAATTTAACAAACAATGAAATTAATACTTTATATGAAACATTATACAAAACAAAATAAGATATAGAAATATATCTTTTTTTATTATATAATTTAGTTACTAGAACCATATATGACCAAGACATTTGTTAAATATTCCATAATATTATATAAATATATTCAAGAAAGGAAAAAAATATATTTATAGGAGGTATTATGAATATTAAAATAGGAGATATATTTTATGAGAATAGAGGAATAGCACATTTCTATCAAGTAGTAAAAGTATATGAAAGCGGTAGAGTAAAGATTAGAGAAATTGATAAGGAGGAAACTAAATCTAATTGTGGTTACGAAATGATAGCTAAACCAATAAAAGATAAATTCTTACCTAAAAGAGAATATCAAGAATTTGAAAAAAAATACGTAGAAATAACAGATAATAATAAAGGAGTTATAAAAAAAATAGACTATTATAAAAATAATCCAATAATAGAATTTAAAACATCTATTGCAGATTTATGGAAAGGTAATGACGTTATAAGTAATTATTACAACATATGGATGAAGTAAGAGTAATATCTTACTTTTTTATTTGTTTTTTAATATCATAAATGTTACAATAACACAAAAAAATTAAGGGGATAGTTATGGAAAAATATTGTTGGGACAAAGAAAAAATAATAGCATCAAATTTAGATGAACAAGCAAAAGAAATAATTCTTGGAGAATTAGATAATAAACCAATATCAAGTGATCCAAATGTTATTAATAATTCATGCACTTTAAATGAATACAAAAAAGCATATTTTAAGTTAAAAAAAGACTTATTAAAAATGTATCCAGAATTATATAAACAATCATTAGAATTATATAAGTATTTTAAACCCGATAACTTTATTCCATATAATCTAATTGTGGAAGATGATTTTCTATCACCAGAAAATATAATATCCGTAACAAATGATTTCTTTAAAAGTATTAACGATCCAGAAATACTAAAAGTAATGAATATAATATTAAATCCTCAAAATAATATAATAAACTTCAAACAAAAAAATGATAATGTAATATCATCTGCAGTACATGGAAGAGCAATAAAAATACCGCATGAAAATAAAGGATATATATCAATGTATTTAGGAAGTACAATTGAAGATGCAACAGTATTTGCTCATGAATGTGGCCATCTACTAACACACATGCTATATTGTGATAACATAAATCCAGAAATGAAAATTTTTTCAGAAGTAGAAAGCTATTATTTTGAATTATTAATGATGGACTTTATTAAAAAAGAATTAGATAATCCATCCGCAGAATTAACTGCCTTATTAATGTCTAACAGATTATTAAAAACAATATATTATATATGGGATATAAAAATACAAGATATAATATGTCATACACTAGGAAATAAAATATTAATTGATAAATTAAACAAAAAAATACATAAATGTAAAACAAATATAGAATATACAAGAGAAGAAATTGGTGTAACTTTAGCTAATCCTATATCAATTATATTCCCATTAGTAAATTCATATCTAATAGCATTAGAATTATATAATAAAACAAAAGAAGATAAAGAAAAAGGATTATACATATATAAAAGTATAATGCAAGAAACAAAAATGAATCTTCTAGAATTATTAAAAAAATATGATATGGATTATTATAATAACTATAAATCATTATCAGAATTATATATAAAAAGTTTAGAATTAAAAATGAAATAAAAAATGTAAACAAAAATAAAAGTAATTTTGATTAAAAAAGTTCATTGTGTTATAATCATCATGCACGTAAAAAAAGGGGGATTATTATGGGAAATGTATATATAGATGAATTAACTGGATTATATAATGAAAAATATATGTCAGATTATGCAGATAATTTTATTTTAAAAAATCAAAACACAAGAGTTATAATGATCGATTTACAAAGATTTAAACAAATAAATGATATATATGGACACGAAATAGGAGACGAATGTTTAAAATGTTTTGCAAGAGTATTAAATCAAATATTTAATAATAAAGAAGTCTCAATAGTATCAAGATTACATGGTGATGAATACTGTATATTAACAATTCTTACACCAGAAGATATTAATAAAAAACTTAATGAAGTAGCTACAAGACTACAATTTATATATTTAAGTAGAATTACTCCATGTAAAATAAATTTCAATGCCGGAGATTCAAAAGTAGTATTAAGTTTTGATAAATCAAAAACTATAGCAGATTATATGATGTATCATGCTAAAAAAAACGATATGATATATCAAACATACGATAAAAGAATATGGACAAAAAAATTAGAAGAAGATTTATTTCAAACACAATTAGATTCACTTATAAATGATAATAGTTTAGTATATTCAACAAGAGAATTATTCACTAAACAAGGTGAAAAGTCTAATATATCTCAAATATATACAAAAAATGCTAGTGGAAAAAGTTTCTTAGGTGAAGGAAATTATTCAAGAATTGAAGGTAGTATATTATCACAAAGTTTAGATATGCATAATTTAAATTATTTTATAGAAAATATTACAAAATTAAGAAATAAAGGAATAATATTATTTGATCATAAATCATTATTAAAATATGAAGATATAATAAGTAAAACAGAAAATTTAACAGAACATCAAAAAAAGAAAATCATCATTGCTTCAGACTTAAGACATATCGATAGAAGAGAAGCAAGAACTATAAGACAAGCAATCAGCGAATTAAGAAAAGCAAATATAGGATTTGTATTGGATAAAATAGATAGTTCAATCCCAGATAATGTTTTTGAATCATTAGCAACTGATTATTTTAGATTTAGTCCAAATTTCTGGAAACAATCAATGAGTGATCCTAAAAAGTATGCCATCTTAAAATATAAATTAAAAATGCTTGCAGAAGTGGCTCCAGAAACTATCACATTATTTGATTTTATTGATAATGAAGAAGAACATAATTATTTATCTGGACTAATAAGTGAAAATTCATTAGTAAGTGGAAACAATTATAGTAAAGAAAAAAAATTAAAATTTACTAGATAATAGTATATAATATATATCACATGGAGGATTAATATGAAGATATTTGCAAATAATAAAGTATATGTACAAAAAAATGATTTAACTTACCTTTTACATAATGCTAAAGAAATACCAACATCTATTTTTGAAAAAGTATTTAACGGTATTTTTATAGTAACTGATGATAATAGATATGAATTTATAGAATTTTCAAAACCAGAAGAAATAGAATTCTTTAAAAAGAATGAATGGATGGTTGACTATAATTCATTAGACAGCATGACTGAAGAACAAATAATAGAATATGGTATACAAATTAATAAAAAAAGAAATAAAATAGCTGAGTCTTTTAATAAACTTCCAAAAAAAGAAAGAGAAAAACAATATGATGAAAAAACATCACAAATTGATTTGTTAGAATTTCAAATTATGTCAGTAAGAGATATATTATGGCATAAACAAGGTAATTTAAAATTTGATTTACCAGAAGGAACTCATGCCAGCTATTTCAAAAAAGAAAAAGGATTAAGAAAAGTACTTAGTATGTTAAAAAGAAAATAAGATATCATATCTTATTTTTTTTATGTTATAATAAAAATCAATATTTTAGGAGGTATATATGAAAATACAAAAAAATAA
>JAEDJT010000073.1 GCA_016296185.1 Bacilli bacterium | reverse complement strand
CTTTTTGGTACTATATATAATTTACATCAGTTGGGAAACTTAAAAGTAACAATTTCCGCAATAGAAGATTATTTATCTCAAAGACCTAAAAGTTATGGTATATATAAAAATAATAAAGGTGCCGAATATTTAGCTGAACTAGAAAAACATACATAGATAGCTTCTTTTGATTATTATTACAAAAGAATGAAGAAAATGACTTTATTCAGAATGTATGAAAGTATTGGCTTAAATTTATCTTGGCTATATGATACTGATAATATATTTGACACGAAGAAAAAACAAGCACAAGAAGATTGGCTTGATAATACACCTATTGAATCAATAGCTGAAATAATTGATAATAAAATTATTGATATTCGCTTAAAATACGTAGATGATGCAGACCAAGAATCTATAAATGCGGGAACCGGTGCTTTAGACTTATTACAGAGATTAAAAACCACTCCAGATGTAGGATATCCTCTATTCGGTGATTTATTTACCACAGTAACAGGTGGCGCCCGCCTTAAGAAATTTTATCTGAGATCCGCAAGTACAGGTGTAGGTAAAACTCGTTCAATGATTGCCGATGCTTGTTATATTGCTTGTGATGAATTATATAGTTCGCAAGAAGGAAAATGGATAAAAAATGGAACTAAAGAACCTACAATTTATATCTCAACAGAGCAAGAAATTGACGAAATACAAACAATGATGTTAGCTTTTATTTCAGATGTTAATGAGGAGCATATTCTTAATGGAGAATATCTTGATGGAGAATGGGAAAGAGTTTTATACGCGGCAGATGTGCTAAATAGATGTCCTTTATTCATCCAGCAGTTGCCTGATTTTTCTTTAAAAGATATTGAAAACACTTTAAAAAGAGGAATACACGACCACGGAGTTAAATATCTATTTTTTGATTACTTACATTCTTCTATGAAGATATTATCAGAAGTTACATCTAAAACAGGAATTAAAGGTCTTAGAGAAGATAATGTTCTGTTTATGATTTCTATTAGGCTTAAAGATATGTGTAATCAATATGGCGTTTTTATTATGACAGCAACACAGTTAAATGCAGGATATACAACAGCTCAAGAATATGACCAAAATCTTCTTAGAGGTGCTAAATCTATAGCAGATAAGATTGATATGGGCGCTTTAATGCTTGAGACCAGTGCTGAGGATAAAGAAGCCCTCAAGCCGCTTTGCGAAAAAGGTAATTTTGAAATACCTATTATTAAAATAGCTATTTACAAAAATAGACGTAAGAAATATAAAGGTATTCTATTATGGTGTAAAGCTAATCGAGGAACTTGTAAAATTATTCCTATGTTTGCAACAA
Organism: Bacilli bacterium; assembly: GCA_016296185.1. Taxonomy (GTDB): domain Bacteria; phylum Bacillota_I; class Bacilli_A; order RF39; family UBA660; genus Coprovivens. Next base: position 2,130 of record JAEDJT010000073.1, on the reverse strand, counting down.
ATTACCAATATGAACTTATACCTATTGAAGAAACAAAGATAACAGTAGAAGAGAAGTTAGAATTTGGAGCGTGATTAAATGGGATTTCAATATAATAAAGATGAAATTAAAGAGTCTTTATCTATTGAACAAGTTTTTGACTTCTTATCTGAATTTGGAGGAGAACCGCAAATAAGAGGAAACATTATAGTTTCAAAAACTATATGTCATAATCATAAAGGAGAAGGCTCTCATAAATTGTATTATTATGATAATACTAAACTCTTTAAATGTTATACTAATTGTGATAGTACTTTTGATATATTTGAGTTAATGCTTAAAATAAGAAAAAATGAAGGGATAGAAATTACACTATTTGAAGCTATTAAATTTATAGCTCAATTTTTTGGATATGCGGCAACATATGTGAAAGATGAAAATAATGATATCTTAATTAAAGATTGGAAAATTTTTAATGCTTATGATAGAATAGAAGAGATATCAGATAATTCTCAAATAGTAGAATTAAAAGAATATGATGATAGTATTTTAAAATATTTACCAAGACCTAGAATTTTACCTTGGGAAGAAGAAGGTATTACTAATGAAGTAATTCAAAGAAATAATATAGCCTATGACCCTGTAAATGAAGGCATTGTTATTCCTCATTATAATATAGATGGTAAACTAATAGGTATTAGAGAAAGGACTCTTATAAAAGAAGAAGAAACTAAAGGTAAGTATAGACCAGCCATTATAGCGGGAACTATGTATAATCATCCTCTTGGTTTTACTTTATATAACTTGAACAATAGTAAAACTCATATAAAGGATATGAAAAAAGTATTCTTATTTGAGTCAGAAAAAAGTTGTTTATTATATCAAAGTTATTTTGGTTTTGAAAATGACATCTCTTGTGCTTGTTGCGGCAGTTCTTTTATTAAATATCAACTTGATTTATTATTAAACCTTGGCGTAAAAGAAGTAATAATAAGTTTTGATAAACAATTTAAAGAACTCGGTGATGAAGAGTGTTCAAAATGGACTAAAAAATTAAAAGGCTTTTATCAAAAATATAGTCCTTATGTCGCAATATCTTTTTTATTTGATAAATCTAATTTATTAGATTATAAAATGAGTCCGATTGATAATGGTCCAGAAAACTTTTTACAATTATATAAAAATAGAATTTTTTTATAAAGGGAGATATAAAATGAAATATGAATTATTAAGAGGTGGAGTTGATATAAATAGAGACCCAATACAAGAAATACTTGTAACTAGAGGTATTCCTTGTATGGAGATTCCTAATTATTTATATACAACAGACACAGATATAACGCCGCCAGAAATGTTATCAAATATTGTTGAAGGGGCAAGGCTACTACTATCATACATAGATAAAAATGAAAAGGCTTTATTGATAGTAGATTCAGATTGTGATGGTTTAACAAGCTCCGCAGTTTTGACAAATTTTTTATATGATTTATTTCCTACTTGGACAGAACATAATTTGCATTTTTTCTTTCACGAGGGAAAGCAGCATGGACTTGAAGATGTCCCTATTGAAGCAGATGATTTTAAAGATATTCATTTAGTTATCTGCCCAGATGCAGGTAGTAATGATTATGAAAAACATAAATATTTTAAAAGTCTAAATAAAGAAATTCTTATTATAGACCATCACGAAGCAGAATATGAAAGTAAAGATGCTATAGTTATAAATAATTAGCTTTGCGATTATCCAAATAAAGATTTGTCAGGAGCGGGAGTCGTTTGGCAATTCTGTAGATTTATAAATAAATAGCTTAATGGAACAGAAGATATAGCTAACAAGTAGTTAGATTTAGTTGCTGTTGGGCTTATAGCAGATATGATGAGTTTAAAGTCAATAGAAACTAAACATTTAATTTGGAAAGGATTAAAATAGGAATATAATCATAATCCTTTTATTCACGGAATAGTAGAAAAAAATAATTTCTCTTTGTCTAAGCCTGACTATATTTCATACAATAATGATTTTATATGTTCTCCTATTGGAGCCGCATTTTTTATAGCTCCTTTTCTAAACGCTATTTCAAGAAGCGGCAACCAAGAAGAAAAATTTATTGTTTTTAAATCTATGTTGTCTTTTAAAGCATTTGAAAGAGT
>JAEDJT010000034.1 GCA_016296185.1 Bacilli bacterium | reverse complement strand
TATCCATATTATATGGTTAAGAATATGCATCAATTATTCTTACAAATTACTAAAGAAGGTGCTAGAGATTCTGGTGAAGCTCTAGAACTTATGTCAATGGATATAGATGCCTTAGTTGAAGGTGTTTATAAGGATAGAATGGATAGAGCAGTTTTCCATACTAAATTTTTAACATTCGGTTGTGCATGTTTCTTACTTGTTATGGTAATGCAATTATTATTCGGTAGAGCTGCATATCTTCAAATGGTTGAAGAGTGGTATGTTAAATTAATATTACATGCTATCATTATTATAAATTGCGGATTCTTAATAAGCGGTGAAAAATTCTACAATGAAGATGTGGGGGTTGAGTAATCGTGTATATAGAGATATTTGCTTTAGGTGCTATTTTATTCTTAGTACTTACTATTAATGGTTATATTAAACCTAATAAATTTATTCAAGATAATCAAGACATCTTCTATAAATTAAAAGAAGATGATTATGAATTTTTAGTTAGAGCTAAATATGGTGATGGTGTTGATCCAGATGTTTTATTCCAAAAACGTATTAAAAATGGATTATTAGTTATAGTAGTTCTTATATTTATTATGTTAAATGGATTAAATGCAGTTAAAGTTGTAGTAGCTGTTGTTGGTGGTTATATAATGTTTAAAATGGATTATAGTAGTCTTAAAAAGCATTATAAAGCTCACTTACAAAAGATTGATTCTTTATTACCTTATTATTTAAAAGGTTTGGAAATCTTAATACAACACTACACTGTTCCGGTAGCAATGGGTAAATCAATTCCTGATGCTCCAGAAATATTTAGAGATGGATTAGTTGACATGATTAATAAAATCAATGCCGGTGATTCTACTGTTAGACCTTACATGGAATTTGCTCAAACTTATCCAGTTCGTGATAGTATGCGTATGATGCGTTTGTTATATCGTTTAAGTTTAGGTCGTCAAGAAAGAAAACAAGAACAATTGATTACGTTTTCAAAAACAATTTCAAGTTTACAACAAAAAGCTAGAGAAACTAGATATAAAAATCGTCTAGAAAAAATGGAAAGTAAAACAATGAGTATGCTTGTTTCTACAGGGTTATGCGTTATGATTTTACTTGTAATAGCGATTTTACAAATGATGGGTTCATAGATTTTTTATTGTAAATATAAAAATATTATTGTATAATTATATTGTAAATAAGATAGGAGGAATTTATATATGAAAGAAGCGAGTGGTGAATTAAATATGACAGTTGTTACTGTAGTTGCTATAGCTGCAGTTGCTGCATTCTTCTATGCATTTGTTTGGCCAAGTGTTAAAACAAGTATTCAAAGTGCAACTAAATGTTCTAGTGCCATTTGTCCAAGTAACTGTCAAGCTGGTCAAGCTTGTAAATGTACTTACTATGAAGGATCAGTTGGTACTGAAGTTTATTGTAAAACTCAAAATACTGCTTAATATTTTGATTAATGAATGGAAAGTGATTTAAATGAAAGAAGCTACAGGTGAATTAAATGCGTCTATAATTGTTTTTATTGCCGTCAGTTTACTAGCGGCTTTTTTCTTTAGTATTTTATGGCCTAAGATAAAAGGGGATTTAAAGACAACATCTAAGTGTTCAACAGCTATTTGTAAAAACTCTTTTGATAATAAGACAGGACGAAGTGAATGTCATGCGAGAGGTAGCTCTGAGACTTTCTTGTGTCCTTTTAGAGGTTAGGTGATTTACTGATGAAAGAAGCAATAGGTGGTAGTTGGCTATTTGTATTTGTAATAATTTTTATTTCTATTTTTGCTGCTTTTATAAGTTTAGCTGTTAATTATTCTAGATGTTATAAAACTAAAGATGAAATAGTTAAAATTATTTCAAATTATCGAGGCGTAAACAAAGACTCTATAAAAAAAATTAATGAAACTTTAATTAATACTGGATATAGAAATACTGGAAAATGTTTTAAAGATACTAAATGTTGGTATGCTTTTAGTATAAAGAATAACAATAATACTGTTTCTTATTCGCAAGGAACTAATTATTGTATAGCTAAGACTGAGCTTGACATTAATGAAATTGCTAATGATGGATCTGGTAGTAGATATGTTAATACTACAGGTACATTAGGTCACATGAGTTCTAGTTATTATACAGTAATGGTATTTTTTGGATTAGATTTACCTGTTTTAAGATCTAATTTTCAATTAAATATAGTAGGTGAAACACAACCTATTTATACAACTAATGATTTTAGTTTTATAAAGGATAAAGAATCAGGACATTGTGCGTAAGAGGTGAGAGCTAGTGAAAAATGCTGTTTCAAATGTATGGCTATTAGGTTTAGTTATATTATTTATAATGTCTTTTACTGGATTTTTAGCTGTTACAGTTAGTTATTCAAGAGCATTTAAAATTAAAGATATGGCTTTAACTAAGATTGAAAATTATGGTGGTGTAACTGATAAGGCTCCTGCTTGTAGTGGATCTACTTGTAGTGGACCAACTAGTGATAATACTAAAGGACCTGGTACATTACAATCTATTAATGCTTTCTTAGTTGGAAGTGGATATAAAGTTGTTGGTAAATGTGCTAGTTCAGATTCTAAAGTTCATTGGTATGGTATTAGGTCTTTAGCTTTTGGTACTGCTGTTGGTAGTAGTAATATTGTACATAGACCAACTGATAAAAAGAATTATTATTGTATAAGTAAATATCCATCTAATTTAGTTAGTACTGGAAGTAATGTAAAAGCTTATTATTATAATGTTAAATTCTTTTTTCAATTAGAATTACCTGTATTAGGTGATATATTTACTTTTGAAATAGATGGTCAAACTAATGATATTGTTAATGGTGTTCCAGTTGCTGATGATGTCATTACTGAAGTATCAAAAATTTAATAGGAGGTTTATTTAAATGAATGTTATTGTATCGAATAAATATTCTGCTATGTTATCTAATCTACAAAATAAAATAGATTTGATTAAAACAATTAATGGAGAATTTGAAGTAGATAGTTTAATTGCGCAATTTAGTAATTTTTTCTTTAATAAAATGGTATTAGATATAACTGCAGTTAAAGATTATCAAGATATTACTCAAATTCAAAGATTATCATTTGGTATGGATATGTCTAAAATAATTTTATTATTAGATGATTCACCAGTTGTTAATAGTCCTCAATATTTATCTGAATTAGTTTCAATGGGTATTTATAATTTTACTCGTAATATTGATGCTATTGCATATTTAGTTGATAATCCTAATACATATAAAGATGTTGCTCAATTTCATTTATTAGGTAATAATGCTGGTGGTGTTGCACCAGATACTGGATTTAATAATGGTGGAGGAAAGAATCATCCTTCTGAATCTAGTTTTATTAATCAAAGTATTGCAATGCCTAGTTTAGGTGGAACTCGTGTTATTGGTATTAAAAATTTAACTGATAATGCAGGAGCTACTTCATTAATTTATATGTTAAAGAAACAATTAGAAGATAACTATTCTGTATTAGGAGTAGAATTAGATAAAAATGATTTCTTATTCTTTAATGATCCTGATTTAAAAAGTATTAGTGGTAAGGAATTAGAAAGTGTTGTTAAGAATCCTATTAATTCTTATAATGTAATTCTTGTTGATGTTAATAATAGTGAAGAAATTGAAAAATGTAGTGAAGTATTATTTTTAATTGAACCAAGTACTATTAAATTAAATAAAATGATTAGAAGAGATCGTAATATCTTAGATAAAATAAAAGGTAAAAAAGTTGTTTTAAATAAGAGTTTATTAGATTCTAATGATATTAAAGAATTTGAAAACGAAGCTAGATGTACTATCTTTCAAAATATTCCTCCGTTGGATGATAAAAAAGATAGACATAGAGTGTTAGATGAATTATTAAATAAGCTTGGTTTTGATAAAAATAGACCTGCTGCTGATAATAGAAGTGCAAGATTATTTGGCATTGTAAAGGAATGACAAATAAACTTGACAATGATTTAATAATAAAATACAATTATATTATGAAATGAGGGAGAAATATGGAATTTTTAGCTGAAACAATCGGAGCATCTGCTACTAATGGTTTCTGTCATGGAACTGTATCAATTTGGAGATTAGTTGGTAGAATTTTAAACATCTTTAAAATCGTTATTCCTCTAATTATCATTATTATGGGTATGATCGATTTAGGAAAAGCTGTTATGTCTAGTAAACCAGAAGAAATTAGTAAAAATGCTAAGAGTTTATTATTCAGAATTATCGCTGGTATCATAATATTCTTTATTCCTACATTAGTTGGATTTATGTTCACTATTGTTGATAATTTTGGCGATATCGATGATGACTACAACGTTTGTGCTGCTTGTATTACTAATCCAGGTAGTGCAGAATGTAAATAATTTATTTACTATAATAACAAGTAATTTAAAAGAGCAATATCTATTTGAATATTGCTTTTTTTGTGTTATAATTTTTATGATATGAGGTGTTTTATATGCGTAAATTTAAAAGAAATTTTTATATGATATATATTGCATTGTGTACTTTTATGTTTGATATGACAGTTTATGCTAAAAAGAGTAGTGCATATAAGAGTTGTGAAGATATATTTGGTAAAATAACTGATAAAACTTCAACTATTTATTTCTTACAACAAATATATAATGTATTTAAATATGGTGTTCCATTATTATGTATTGTCTTATCTATAATGGAATTCATTAAAGCAGTTGCTAGTCAAGATAAAGACGCTTTAATGAAAGCTTCAAAAAGAACATTAATTAGAATTGTTTTAACATTAGTATTATTTGTTATTCCTACTTTAATTGGATTTATTCTTCCGTTATTAGGATTTGCAGATACTTGCGGAATTGGATAGGAGCGTTTATATGAATACATTATTTTTCTTCGATTTTGGTGAATCCATAACTGAAGGTTTCTTTGGTATATTTTTATATATTGATGGTATGATTTATTCTTTAATAAGTAGTGCTTTTAAAATTTTTATGGCACTTGCTTCTTGTAGATTATTTACTAATGATATGTATAAAACAATATCAAATTCAATTTACTTCTTTATGGGAGTTGCAATGTTATTTGTTTTATCATATGCAATTTTAAAAGGTGTAATTGATCCTGATAAAGTTACTAAAGGTGAGGTTGCTGGACCTAAAACAGCTAAAACTGTTTTAATTGCAGTATTAGGTTTAGCGTTAGTTCCTGTAATATTTAATATTCTATATCAAGCTCAAGGTATTATTATTGATAATGAATTAATTAGTAAGATAATTTTTAGGTCTACTGCTTTTGATCAGAAGACTTTAACGTATAAAGCTAAAGATGGTAGTGAAACTACAAGTGTTGATGTTGTTACTGATGAATATATTTCTCAAATTGGAGGTAATTATACTGCTGTAGTATTATGGCAATCATTCTTTAGACCTGCAGATGATTTAATTCAAAATAACACAGATGAAGGTTTATTTGATGCTGCTAAAGGAATAGAGGGTGAAACATCTCGTTATTTCTTTGCTAAAGCTAAAACAGAAGGTATTATTGCTGGTATAGGTTTAGGTATTGCTGCTATCGGTTTAGTTTGTGTAGAAGTATTCTCAATGGGGACATTAACTCCTGTTGTTATTGGTGGTGCTACTGCATTAGTTGCTGGTGGTATGGCAGTTTACGATACTGCTGAAGGTATGTCTAAGATTGGAGAAAGAATGAATTTAGCTGAAGCTTATGCTTGGGCTGGTGCTACTGGAGACTTTGCTTGTTTCGAAATATTCGTTCCAAATATAGTTGAAGAAGGTCAAATTAAATATAGTATTCCTATTATGGCTATATGTGGTGTATTCGTATTATATTCATTTATTTCATTTAGTATTGATATGGGTGTAAGAGCTGCTAAGTTAGCATATTATCAAATAATTGCTCCTGTTCCTTTGGTAATGCAAATTATTCCAAAATATAAATCTAATTTCCAAAAATATATAGAATCTGTTATTCATACATTTATGGAAGTTATTATTAGAATTTTTGTTATATATGTAGTTGTTTATTTAATAATGCATATTACTGATTTATTTGGTAGTGTTGATTTTAAATCAAAAGGTTTATCTGGTGTTGAAAATGCTATTGCTACTGCATTCTTAATTATTGGTTTAATATTATTTGCTAAACAAGCTCCAAAAATTATTGGTGAATCATTAGGAGTTAAAACTGGTGATCTTCAATTTGGTATCGGTAAGAAACTTGCTGATGGTGAAGTATTTACAGCTGGAGCTGCTGCTGCAAGTATGTTTACTTCAGGTGTTCGTAACTTTAGAAATAAATTCGATAGCACTGAAGGTAGATTCATGAAAAAAGCTACTAGAGCATCATTAAGTTTTGCTGGTGGTGCTGCTGGAGCTGCTAGAAGAAGTGTTATGGATCGTTATAGAACTGGTAAACCACTTCCAAATATGAAAGCTGCTCAAGATGCTTATAGAAAAACGACAAATGATACTACAGATGCTAGAGATAAAAGAGAAGAATGGTATCAAACTCATAGTACTAATTCTGATGGATCTAAGAGAAGTGGTATTGGTACATTTGTTAAAGGTCATGCAGAAGATATTGGTAAGACAGTTTCTGCATGGTCAATTGGTACTATAAAAACTGATAAAGAAGATAGAGATATGAAATTTACTAAATCTCTTGATTCATTAAAAGGTACTTTAAGAGAAGAAGCATACAAGAAAGATAATCGTACTAAAGCTTTAAAACAACAATATGAAGCTTTAAGAGGTCAAGAAGTTAGTGAATATAAAGATGGTTGGAGTCAACAAGCTATGTCTGATGAAATTAGTAGACGTTTAACTGCTGATGCTAGATATAGTAATTTACAACAACAACAACAAGCTAATAGAACTAAGTTAGACTTAGCTCAAGATACATTAACTCAAGCTAATACTGCTTATGAACAAGCTAGAGCTAATGGTGTTACTGGTGCTCAATTAACTGCATTAGATAATGCTAAAAAGAAAGCTCAACAAGATTTCGATAAAGCTCAAAAAGATGTTTTAGCTTCAGATAAAGCTTTAGGTTCAAGACGTGATGCTATTACTCAAGATGTTGCATCTATTGCTAAACGTTCTCAAGCAGAAATGAGTATGGCATTAAGTGCACATCAAGCAGAAGTTGATGCTTATAGACAAGCAATGGAAGCTTCAGCTGATTCATTTATTCAAAAGAAAATTAAAGATTCAAGTTCAAATACATTTAAAGATGTTCAAGCATTCTTACAAGATAATGCTTCATACATTTCAAATTATGGTTCATCTGTTTTAGATAGCGAATCAGGTTTAACTGTTAGTCAATTAATTGCTAGTACATTTGGTGCTACTGCTGCATCTAAAGCAACTTTAAATACTTTAGAAGTTGATCAACCTGATATTATTGATTTAGGTGGAGGAATGAAAAATGATGGTACATTTGATAAACCTAAAGATGGTAAACCAATTAAATTTAAACGTTACAAACTTGAAAATGGTCGTTATGTAGAATATGACGTAACTGTTACACCTGATTCTAGTGGTAAAATGGTTGCATCTGAAAAAGCTGCTAAGAAGAATGGTCAAGGTGTTTCTTACACTGATGAAGAATTCTACAACATTGTTGCAATTGAAGCTGCTAAGAAAGGTCAAGAAGTTAAATCTCGTACTAATACTTCACAAGGTACTGGTAGATCTGGTGATACATATAAAGTTATTAATAGAAAATACAACGAAAAAGTTATTAAGAAACGTGAACAAGAAAGTAAAAAATAATTGTTATAAGGGATGTGTGATATATGGATGGTAATTCTTATTTAATTCCTGCTAACTCTAAAAAATCTATGTTAATATTGGGATTCTTTACTGGAGTAGATTTAATGATATTCTGTTTTGGAATAGGAATCTCTTTATTCTTACTAATGTTTTGGAAGAATGATAGTTTATACGTTACATTGTTACTAGCAAGTCCTGCTATGTTAGCAGCACTTCTAGTAGCACCTGTACCTAATTATCATAATGTTAGAACATTAATAGGTAATATGAATAGGTTTATGACAGGAAGAAAAAAATACTATTGGAGAGGTTGGTGTGTAAGAAATGGCAACAAATAGTACTGTTAGTGCTCAACAACAAAGTAAATATACTGAAGATTGGGTACCTGTTAAAAATATAATGAATGGTATGATTCAACTTGATAATGGTTATTATGTAACTGGTATTAAAGTTGCTCCTAAAAATATCTTCATTTTAGATAATGGTAGTAGAGATAATGTATTAATGAATTTACAAAATTTCTATAATATGATTGATTATGAATTTTGGTTAGTTGTTGCTGATAGACCTGTAGATATTAATTTATATTTATCACAATTACAACTTCTTTATCAAAAATGTACTGATGGTGCAATAAGAAAACTTATTATTCAAGATATTGATAAAGCCAATGCATTTATGGGGGCTGAATATAATGTTGTTGATACTGAATATTTCATTATATTCAAAGAAAAGAGATTAGAAGTAGTTCAAAAGAAAATTCATAATTTAATTGCTGGATTAGCAAATGCTTCTATTAATTCTACTCAAGTATCAAATAATGATTTAAGAATGATATTGGATAATTTCTTAAATGGTGGAATGACTACTACGTTTGGAACGGTGATGACTTCATGAATCTAAAAAGTGAAATAGCTCCTAAGGGATTACAATTTAAACCTACGGATTTTATTATTAGTGGTAAATATGCAACTATATTAACTGCTATTAGTTATCCTAAATATATTAACCCAGGTTTTTTAGCTAATTTAACTAATATATCTGGTGTTAAAATTGTTGCAAAACATATTCCAATTGAGTTTTCAACATTATCAAACATGTTAAATAAAGAAATTGCTGATTTAAAAACTAGATATCAAACTGAAAATGATAATACTATTCAAGAAAGAATTAGACAAGATTATGAATCATTAGAAAACTTTATTCAAATGTTAGCAGCTACTCAAGCTAGAATATTTGATTTCCAATTACATTTAATGATTACTGCTGATAATCCTGAAGAATTAGAAATGAAAAAAGTTCAAGTACTAAGTTATGTTGATGCTTTAGGAATGAGAGCAATTCCATTAATGTTTGAACAAGAAAAAGTATTAAAATCTATTATTCCTATATTCCCTAAACAAGATATAGAAGATAGAATTGGTACTCCAATTCCTTCAATTACTATTTCTGCAATGTATCCATTTGTATTTGATAGTATTAAGGATCCAGGAGATTCTACTTTATTAGGTGTAGATTTCTCTGGTGGTGTTGTTTTATTTAATCAGTTCTTATTTAAAATTAAAAAAGAACATAATAGAAATAATGCCAATGTTATTATTTTAGGTACTTCTGGTAGTGGTAAATCGACTGCTTCTAAATTATTAATCAGAAGTCATATTAGAAATGGACATAAAGTTGTTTGCATAGATCCTGAAGGTGAACTTGAGGAAATGTGCAAAAATGTTGGTGGTAGTTACCTAGATTTAGGTAAAGGTGGAGAATTCGGTATGATTAATCCACTTGAAATTGTATCTGATGCTGATGATGAAGAATTAGCTGAAGGTTTAGGTTATACGGTATTAACAAGAACATTACAATCATTAAAAGCATTTATGAAATATTATTCTCCATCTATTGAAGAAGATGTTTTAACAATGTTTAGTGAAGTTGTTCAAGATACTTATAAACGTTATAAAATTGATTTTGATACTGACTTTAGTCAATTAACAAGTCAAGATTATCCAACATTTGATGATGTATATGCAACTATTAAAGGTAGATTATTATCTATGCCTGATAAAACTCGTGAAAGAGATGTAATGGAAAGATTAGAGTTAAAGGTTAGACCTTTAACTAAAGAATTAAGATATTACTTTAATGGTCATACTACATTAAATATTGAAAGTGATATTATTGCTTTCAATATTAAAGAATTAATGAATAGTGATGAAAATATTAGAAATGCTTTATTCTTTAATATATTAAAATTCGCTTGGGGATTATGTTTAGATAAAGAAACAACTACTGTATTATGTGTAGATGAAGCTCACGTATTATTATCTTCTCGTAATGAATTAGGTGCTGAATTTTTAGCTCAAATTCAAAGACGTGCTCGTAAGTATAATACTGGTACAATCATAATTACTCAACAACCTACAGACTTTGCTGCTCCAAACTTAATAATGCATGGTAAAGCAATATTTGATAATGCTTCTTACTATTTAGTAATGGGATTAAAGAAACAAGCTGTAGATGATTTATCATTATTAATTGATTTAAATGAAAGTGAAATGGATAGTATTAAATACTATAATCAAGGTGAAGCTTTATTCATCTGTGGAAGCAGAAGAATGAGAATTCATATTTTAGTTACTCAAGAAGAATTAGATTCATTTGGTTCTGGTGGAGGACTATAGAAAAAAACCGATTATCGGTTTTTTTTATGGTTGAAATATGATATACTTTTTTTAGTATGGGAAGTGGAATTATGGCATCAGTTGGTAATATAAAACAAGCTGCTAAAAATCTTAGATATCAAGTTCCTACAGGTGATGATTCAGCTGTATTAAGTGATATTGCACAACAAGTAGGTTTTGCTGATTTCCATTATCCTGAAGATAATGACGCGTTATATAGTATTTTAAATGATGAAATGCATCGTAAAGGAATGGATGCCTTCTGGGGAGAAGACATGGATGGTAATGAATATTCTGAAGATGAATTTTATGATTCTGAAAATGATCAGTATGTTTATAGAGATGAAGATGGTAATGAATATACTCGTGATGAAAGAGATGAAATGTTAGCTGACGAGGAAGGTCAAGAAGATTCTGATGAAGAGGTTGAAGAAGAAACAACTTATGATGAAGATAATTCTGGATCATCTGATTCATCAAATAGTTCTTCTAAAGATTCAAGTAGTGATTCTTCAGATGATTCTTCTTTAGAAACTCAAAATTCTAAAGATGAAACTGATATTCAAAATAAAGTTGATGAAGAAAATCAAAAAGATGATGCCTACGAAAAAGAAAAGCAAAAAGCTGAAAGAAATGCTGAACAAAGTGAAGGTGCAAAAGCTGGAGAAGAGGGTGAAGGTTTAAATAAGAATAATGAAAATCCTAATAGACCTAATAATCAAAATGAAGAACCTGGAAGTAAAAATCCTGCTAAGAATGGTGATCAACGTAATCAACAACCATATACTAATCAAAATTCTCAAGGTGAACAACCATCTTCAAGACCTAGTGGTTTAGATGATGGTAAACCTAAAAATCCTGCTAATAGAACTAATGGTGGAAATCCTGATGGTGGAAACTATAATGGATATGATAGTAGAAATGTAAATAAGAGAAAGCAAAATCCAGAAGGTGGCTCTAATATTACTGATAGAGCTAATAAAAAGTTTACTAGAGATAAAAAAATAAAGAATGATAAGCTTGCTGATAAAGTTGGAGGACCTAGTAAACCTGGTACTGATAAACCAGGATTACCTGGTAAGAAAAATACTGGTAAACCTGGATTAGGTACTGGTAAAAAAGGTGGAATTGGCGGCAAGGAAAAAGCTTTAAATAAATTAAATCCATTTAAAGGTAAAAAAGGTAAGAATGCTTTAAAACCTGCAAAAGATGCTGCAGTTAAAATGACAGTAGCTTTAATGAAGAGTCCTTATTTCTGGATTGTATTAGGTGTTATTGTTGGATTCTTTGTTATATTAATGTTAATTGTATTTATTGCTACTGGTAATGTTACTCATAATGGTAAAGGTGGTAAAAACTGTAAGTATAATGTTAATGGTATTTTATCAACTGGTACTGTAGAGTTATCTAATTTAGAAGTTGAATTAATTAATTGTTCAGGTACAGAAAGTAATTATACTGTACTTAAAACAATTCCTTTTGAAGATTATGTAGTTGGTGTTGCGATGGCTGAAATTGGTTCTAGTTCACCAGATGAAGCAATTAAAGCTCAAATTATTGCTGCAAGAAACTTCTCATTAACTAGACAAAAAGGTATGTGTCCAAGTAATCCAGATGAATGTTTCTATGGATATAATGCTAGTACGGGTAAAATTAGAATGAGAGCTTGTGAAGCTGATCAAGTTTATTGGAATTATACTGAAGATATTTATCGTAAAGATGAAGGTTCTATTTCTAAGTATTCTCCAGAAGTTGATTCTTCTAATGGTACTTTATGGCATGCTAAATTAGATCAAAAGAGAATTGGTGAAATTGAAACAATTGCTGAAGCAGTTGCTGGTGAAATATTAATTGATTCTGATACTAATATTATTTCAACTAATTATAATAGTACTACTAGTAATCAATTTATTGATTTAGCTAATGATGGTAAAACTTATAAAGATATATTAAAAGAAGTTTATGGTTCTGATAGTATTAATGGCGCTACTTGTACAAGTTCTGGTACTATTGATTATGGTGATTATTCTTTAACAAGTGATGGAGATACTATTATTAATGAACCATTAGATAAGTTCTTAGAAAAAAATGGTTCTAGTATTGAAGAATTTAATGGTTTAATTGAAAAGAATGTTAAAGATGCTGGTTTTGGTACAAGAGCTGGTGTTGTTGCTGCTGCAGTTACTTTAATTGCTGAATTAGGTGATAATTATGATGCTAAGGTTCCTTACTTCTGGGGTGGTGGACATGGAGCTATTGCTAGTGGTGCTTTAGGAAACTGGGGTAGTAATGAATGTTCAACTTATGCAAACGGTCACCATTACAATAGATGTGGTTTAGACTGTTCTGGTTTTGTTGCTTGGGCAATAGCTAATGGTGGATTTAAAGTATCACCAGCAGGTGCTGCTAGTTATTACAGTACTATTGGTGGTGGTAAGAAAACTTCTATTAGTTCGTCATCTCCAACTATGGAACCTGGTGATTTAATTGCAAATTCACATCACGTTGTATTAATTGTAGGTGTTGATGAAGCTTCGAATTCATATATTGTTGCACACGCGAGTGGTATTGAAAGTGGTGTATTATTTGGTAAATGGTCATACTCTTATGTAGCTAGTGAATACTATGGTGTTAAATTAGATTCTTACTATGGTAATGCTAATAATATTAGGGAGAGTTAATATGAAAAAAAGAATAATAATATTAATAAGTTTTATATTCCTACTTTGTGGATGTTCTGCTGAAACAACTTTAACTGTTAGTGATGATACTATATTTGAAGATGTTTCAGTAAAATACTACGAAGATAATGAAATAAGTAAACCTCAAATAAAAGGTATGTTTAGAAAATATCAACCTGTATATAAAGATGTAGAATTATATGATGAAGAACCAGATATAAAAAAAGATGGTATTGATTATTATGATTTTTCTTTAAAAGATATTGGTGCAGGTTATAATGCTAAATATAGTTATAGTTATCCAATTGGTAGATATGTTAAAGCTAGAGGTGCTAGTAAAGCTTTTAAATCATTAAATGTTATTAGAAATTATGATAAAGGTACAATAACTATTAGTACTGATAATAGTGGTTGCAAGTTATTTAATATATTTGCTGATTTAGAATCATTTACATTAAATATTAAATCTAACAATGAAGTAGTTGAAGCTAATGTAGAACCAGTAAATGGTGTATATACTTGGAATTATTCACAATCTAATAATAGTCAAAATGTATATATAGTATTAAAAATGGATAATTTTAAAGAAAAGGAAGAAACTCCTGCTCAACAAGATCAACAATTCTATAAAGATTATGGTATTTTTATAGCAATTGGTGCTATTGTTGTATTCTTAGTAGGTGTAAAAATAATTACTAAAATGTCTAGAATTAATTATGAATAAAAAGAAGCGTTGCTTCTTTTTTTTAGTTGTCCATTATTGTTTAAATATATATTAAAATAATATTGTATATTTGTTTTACTTGTGGTTAATTATTTTTCATTTTTTAACCATTATGTAGTATAATGTTAATAGATTTGGAGTGGTTGGCAAATGAAATTCCGTATAGATAGTAAAGATTTCTTTATATTTTTAATATTTGCTGTAATTTTACTTTATTTATGTGCTATAGGAGTAGGTAACTTAAATTCTTTAAGTGGTGATGGTTCTTTTGTTGGACTTAATCCTATTCCTGGTTTAACTAGATTTTTAGGAATAACAATTTTATTATTTATAATCTTATTAGTTATGATAATTGTTAGTACTAGTTCTTTAATTTTTGAACGTAAAAAAGGTTTTGGTTTTGAAATTGGAGAAAAAGAAAGTAAAGGTTATTCTAGATGGGCTAAAGATAAAGAAATAAAAACTGATAAAGGTGTTGAAGTTGTTGATCCTTTAGCAGCAGAATCACAATATGCTGGTATTCCTTTAGTTAATGATGGTAAAAAGTTATGGGTTGATAATGGTGAATACCATAACTTAGTAATTGGTGCTACTGGTTCAGGTAAATCTCAAACAGTTGTTGAACCAATGGTTGAATTATTAATAAAAAAAGGCGAAAGTATGGTAATTACAGACCCTAAGGGTGAATTATACAGAGCAGCTAGTGATTACATGAGAGAAAGAGGATACAACGTTATTGTATTAAATTTCCGTGATCCTCAAAAAGGTAATGCATGGAATCCATTAACATTACCTTATCAATATTACAAAGATGGTAATACAGATAAAGCTACTGAAATCTTAGATGACGTTGCTTTAAATATTTTATATGATCCTAATAATAAAGGTGAACCATTCTGGGAAAAATCAGCTGCCGACTACTTCTCAGGTTTAGCTTTAGGTTTATTTGAAGATGCAAAAGTAGATGAAATTAACTTAAACTCAATTAATTATATGAGTACAGTTGGTGAAGATAAATTTGCAACTAGTAATTTTATTAAAGAATATTTCACTATGAAAGGTGAAGCTTCTAATGCATATGTATTTGCATCAAATACAATTAATTCACCTGCAGATACTAAAGGTGGTATCTTATCAGTATTTAGACAAAAGATAAGATTATTTGCTTCACGTGAAAACTTATCAGAAATGTTAAGTTATAGTGATTTTGATATGAGAGATATTGGTAAACAAAAAACTGCTGTTTTCATTGTTATTCAAGATGAAAAAACTACATATCATGGTTTAGCAACTATCTTTATTAAACAAGTTTATGAAACATTAATTGATGTTGCTCAAAATAGTGGTGGTAAATTACCATATAGAACAAACTTCATCTTAGACGAATTTGCGAATATGCCTCCGTTAAAAGATGTTGGTACAATGGTTACAGCTGCACGTTCTCGTGATATTAGATTTACATTTATTATCCAAAACTTTGCACAATTAAAAGGTGTATATGGAGCAGAAACAGCTGAAACTATTAGAGGTAACTGTGGTAACTTAGTATACTTAATTTCAACAGAACTTGCTGCGTTAGAAGAAATTTCTAAAATGTGTGGTGAAGTTAAATCTGGTGATAAAGATAAAACTGCTAGTACACCACTTGTTACTGTTACAGACTTACAAAAGTTAAAATTATTTGAAGCTATAATTATTAGATGGCGTAAATCTCCATTTAAAACAAAATATACTCCAAACTTTAAGATGGATTGGGGTCATCCTCATAATGAAGCTTCATTCCCTGAAAGAGATAAAAAAGAAATTGCTTTATTCGATGTTAAAGATTTTGTTAAAACTAAAAAAAGAGATAACATGTTAAATTCTTTAGACGGAGGATCAAGTAGTTCACCATTCGGTGGTTCTAGTCCATTTGGTGGAGGATCTAGTCCATTTGGCGGAGGATCTAGTCCATTTGGTGGAGGAAACTCTGGTGGTGGATTGTTTGGTGGAGGCCTAGGTGGTGGAATTGACCTAGATGCAATGATGAAAGATATCGATCGTAAGATTGCTGAATTAGATGCAGAAGAAGCTAAACAAAAAGAAGAACTTGATCGTAAGAAGAAAGAACAAGCTGAAAAAGAAACAAAAGAA
>JAEDJT010000072.1 GCA_016296185.1 Bacilli bacterium | reverse complement strand
CTTCTGGGGCGAGACGTGGGAATCGAACCCACGCATACTAGAGCCACAATCTAGCGTGTTAACCACTTCACCAGTCCCGCCATAAGCAATATTAGAATAACATTTAATTGAATAAAATGCAAGTATATATTATAATTATTACGATAGGGAAGTGTAAAAAATGCATAATTTAATGAATATATACGAAATTTTACTATTATCCGACCATAAAAGAACATTTTGGGAAGAACTAAAATATGAAGTTGAAGACTTATTTAATGTAATAATTGAATTCTTTATGGATATATATGACACAATATGTGGAGTACTTGGTGGAGACCTAGCAAATCTATTTTTAATAGCATTAGGAGCATTAATTGTAATGCTTGGAGCAATGTCTATTATTAATGGTAATGGAAATAAGAATTAAAAAAAGGATTATATTAATCCTTTTTTTCTTTTATTAATTTCATAACATCTTGATTATGTTTTTGTTTTTCTTCTTTAGCTTTTTTAATATCTAATAAATCTTCATATTCAATACCGAAATTAATAGTTCTATATTCTCTTTGAGTATCTAATGCAGTAAGCATAATAGGAGTACCAATTTTTAATTTAATTTTAGATTTCTTTCCTTTATAAGAATTAGTTCTATCATCAAAATTAAAAATATCTCCTTCAATATCATCAGTATCAATAACACCATCAATACCTTCATCAGTTTTAACAAATATATATTTACCTGTACAATAAGTAATACGACCAGCGAATTTCTCACCTAAGTGTTCATCAATATATCTGACAAATGCAGCTTGATTTGCATCTCTTTCAGCTTGATCTGCATTTAATTCAGTTTTAGTTGCATGTCTACAAACTTCATCCATTTCAGAATAATAAGAATCAAAATTAGCCATATCAAATAAATTATCTCTTTGTTGTCTGATACTATAATGTAATCTTAAATCAGCAATTCTTCTAATAGGACTAGTAAAATGTCCATAACAATTTAAGCCTAAACCAAAGTGACCAAAATTTTCAACGTCATATCCAGCACGATTCATTGATCTTAAAATTATATTTGCAGCAATTTGTCTTTCATCTGCGTCTTTAATTTGATCAAGAATACTTTGAATAACTTTTCCATTTTGAATTTCATGTACAGATTTTACTCTAATACCACTTTTTGATAATAAATTGAAAGCTTCATCAACTTTTTCAGATTCAGGTCTTTCATGTACTCTATATGGAGATGGAAGAATACAATAATTAGCAGCACATTCACCAGCTAATAACATGAAGTTTTCAATAATCTTTTGAGAAGTATGTTGTACTACTTGTTTAATTTCAATAGGTACACCATCATCATCTAATTTAATTTTTATATCGTTACAACCAAAATTAACATATCCACGTTTAATTTTAGCTTTTTCAAGTATTTCACTAAGTTCTTGCATTATTAATAAATCAGGCATAAATTCTTCGTAGCCTTCTACGATATTATCATTTTCTAAACATTCATTAACATCTTCATAAGTCATAGCTTTTTTAGATTTAATAACACAATCTTTAAAATCGTAACCTACAACTTTTCCTTGTTTATCAACTTCCATAATACAAGAAAGAGTAAGTCTTTCAACACCTTCATTTAATGAACAAATACCATTTGATAATTTATGAGGAATCATAGGAATAACAGTATCTACCATATAAACACTATTTCCTCTTTCATTTGCATCATCCCATAAAGCCATACCAGGTTTAATATAGTGAGATACATCTGCAATATGAACACCTAACTTATAATTACCATTTGGTAAAACTTGAATACTAATAGCATCGTCTCTATCTTTTGTATCAGAACCATCAATACTAAAAATAGTTTCGGCAGTTAAGTCTAATCTGCCACTTTTTTCTTCTTTAGATACTTCTGTAGGAATAGCTTCAGCTTCTGCTAAAGCTTCAGGAGAAAAATCTACAGGAATATCGTTTTGAGCAGCTATCATTTGAATTTCAACATTTGGATCATCCTTATGACCAATATATTTAACAAATTCAGCATCGTATGTATTTCTATCAGAAAGCATATCAATTCTTACTTGAATTCTATCGCCTTCAACATAATCTTTAATTAAATGTTGTGGTATTTCTAATCTACCATTTAATTTAGCGCTAAAAGGAACAATATAAGGTCTATCACCATCATATGCAACTTCAGCAATTACTAAACCATTATTTCTTTTAATAATTTTTTCAACTTTACTAACATGATATCCATGATCCATTTTATTAGTAGGAGTAATTATAACAATATCCCCATCTAATGCATCATTTAAATCATTTAATTTAACTTTATATCTAATACCATCAGATTCGATATAACCTTCATGATATTTATTAATACTAATTTCACCTTGAACATATTTTAAATCATGAGGAAAAGATCTATATAATTTTCTATCACCTGGATAATCATAAACGTATATTTCACCCTCAATTTCAAGTTCTCTTAAACATTCGATAATATCACTTGTTTTAACATCTTTCATTCCACTTAAAGCTCTTTTAATATCATTAAGTCTATATTTCTTTCCAATAAAACCTTTGCTATTAAATAAGCTTATTAAAGCGTTCTTTAATTCTTCCATAGCCCAAACCTCCATCTCTCTAACTTAAATAATAAACATAAATAGCTTGAATATCAATTTTATCGGCCTAATTTATGTATAACGTTTAATTATAGCAACATAACCAAATATAATATTTATATAGTAAAATAATATAATAAAAAACGTGATATAATCTTATTAGGTGATAAAATGAAAAAAATATTAATACCTACAATAATGATTATTGTCGTAATATTATTAATTGTTTCAATTATAATTACAAAAGATAGAACAGTTGATCCTAGTTTCTATAATGGAACTTACACAAAAGAAATATCAAACTACATAAATGATAAAATTTATAGTACTACAACGGAAATATATGTAATTAATAATGGTAATTGGCACTATAAAAAAATAATTAAATATAGTGATAATTCTAGTGAAACTATATCTATTAGTACAACAGGTAAAATAAAAAATAAAACATTTTATACAACAACTGGAGATAAAGTATATGTTGATAAAAATAGAATATGTTTTGATGAAGAAAAAAATAACTGTTTAACTAATACAGTAAAAAAAGAAGAAAATAAAATAAATGAATTTGTTTCAAATGATCATCTATTTAATATAGATTCTGTATTTAATATAAAAGATGATAATGAAATTGCATTTATTGTATTTACTTATAAAAATTGTGCAGCATGTACTGCATATAAGACAGTTATTAATAAAGCAGTAAATGATTTTGATATAGATTTTTTCTTTTATGATTTAACTAAGTTAAAAGAAGATGAAATAAAATATTGGAATAACTATTATCAATTAACTGAATTCCCAACTACATATATTTTTAAAAATGGAGAATTAGTAGATAAAATAGATGGTGCTATGACACAAGAAAAACTATATCAAACACTATTAAATAATGGAATAAAGGGTAGATAAAACTACTCTTTATTTGTTTATATGATAAAATAAAGCTGGTGGTAAACATGTTTAAAAATAATTCAATAATTATTACAAATAAAGCTAATAAAAATAAATTATTAAACAAATTAAATAAACAATTACTTAATATAAAAATATATACTATTAGTGAAATAAAAAAACTATTATTTTTTACATATAACGAAGAAACAATCTACTATGTTAAAAATAAATATTCTATTAATAGTGAAATAGCAAGAATATATATTAATAA
>JAEDJT010000033.1 GCA_016296185.1 Bacilli bacterium | reverse complement strand
AAACAACATATCAATATCATTACTTTTAAATATAGTATCTTCTACAGTCATTCTACTAACTATTATAGAAATAATTGTACTAATAATAAAACCTACTATAAATATATATAATGGATTATCAAAAGTAATAATTTTAAATAAAGTATTTAATATATATATAATTACAAATATTAATATACCTACTATAATTAATTTCTTTTCATTATTACTCTTAACACCACTATCTCTAGCAATTAATATTTTATTTAAATCAAATAATCCTAATAAGTTAACTATTATTAATTTAACCACATTAATCATTATCTACAACTAACTCCATAAATACATCTTCTAATGATTTATCTTCTATTACCTTTTCCATCTTACCATCAATAATTAATCTACCATTTTTAATAATAGCTATTTTATTACATAACTTTTCAGCAACATCAAGTACATGAGTTGAGAAGAACACAATCTTCCCTTCTTTAGCTTTCTTCTTTAATTCTTCTTTTAAAGTAAATGAAGCTTTAGGATCTAATCCTACAAAAGGTTCATCTAATATATATAACTTAGGATCATGCATAAATGTAGCTATTAATACTAACTTTTGTTTCATACCATGTGAATAACTACTAATTAAATCACCTAATTCATTAAATAATTCAAATCTTTTACCATATTCTTCAATACGACTAACTCTTTCTTTTTCAGTTAAATCATACATATCTGCAATAAACTCTAAATATTGAATACCAGTTAAATATTCATATAATATAGGATTATCAGGAACATAACCTATCATATGTTTATACTTAACAGGTTCATTTTTAATACTAACTTGATCTAACAGAATATCACCTTCAGTAATATGATTAATACCAACAATAGATTTAATAGTAGTAGATTTACCTGCACCATTACGACCTACAAAAGCACAAATATCTCCATCTTTAACACAAAGATTAATACCATCAACTACCTTTTTGCCTTTAAAATATTCCATTGAATAATTCTTAATTTCTAACATTAAAAATCACCTCTATCAAATTCTTTTTGCATCTCTAATACCTTATTAGTAATATTATAATAACTATCTAATACCTTATTAATTCTACTAACAGCTATTTTATATTTTTTTAATCTACCATCAATATCAATAAATGAAATATTAATAGATTTAGTTATATAACCACCAAAAGAAATATATCTAATATTATCAAATAATATTTCATGAAAATTAATATACTTATTTTTATTTAAACCAAATATTGCAATAACAAAACCTTTTTTACCTAACCCTATTATTGTTCTTCTTCTTAACAAATCTCTAAAGAACCAAACAATAGCAACAACATATGACAATATTAATACAATATAACTTATTAAACCTATATTAGGTAAATATATAAATAAGAATATAATAAATAACATTAATAAAATATAATTCTTAACAATATCTCCTAATTTATAACCATTAATAAAATCATTATAATTATTCTCACTAATATTTTTAACTGTTTCAATATATTTAAGATAAGTTTTCATATATTATCACCAACATAATTATACCATATAAAAAAAGTATTATAATTAATACTTTTTATTTATCATATTTTTCAAATGCTTTTGAAAAAGTTAATTCATCATCATCTTCAATAACTTTAAACATACAATTACCATTATGATCTAATATAGGAACTTTTTCAAAAGTTAAATCATTACTAATATATTGTATATTATCTCCATCTAATCCATAACAATTAAATATAGTGTGATGACTAATTTTATTTAATAAAGGTTCATCTTTATGTCCTTTATAAGTAACCTTATAAAACTTATTAAATTTCTTATTTCTAATCCCTAATAAAGCAGCATATAAATGTTTACAATAAGTATCTTTTTTACAATTACACCACATAAATACATGTTTATCATCTATTTCTTTGACTACTACTATGCTATTAAATAAACCAGCAACCATACCAATATATCTATCTTCTACTTTTTCCAAGAACATAATCTTATTATCCTTATATAACTTATTACCTAAAGTCATAACATCCGGTGTAAAGAAATCAATATCTTCTTCATCAGACATATAATTAAATCTAACTGGTTTTAACATATTATATTTATTTTCTAAACCATCAAATTTACCAAACATTTCATTTAATATAACTTCCATACTTCTAGGTAAATAAGAAAATATTATTACAATAGGATCAATTAACTTTTCCCATTCTAATGGTAAGAATCTATCAAATATATATTCATGTATTTGTTCTTGTTGATAACTAACTATTTCTACTCTATCGCCAATAATTTTATCATTTAAAATAGCATCATCTTTTAATTGTAATAGAGCTAAACAATCAACTAACTTATTAGCTAAACCACTAGTTATCATTTGCATATTTAAATATTTATCCATTTTCTTTTCATCAAAGAATTTTAAATCACACCATATAACTTTATAAGTCATAATATCTCTACAATAATCAAATCTAATAAAAATATCATTACCATTATAACCATCTAAAAATATAGACATAACACATTCATGATTTAATTTAGTTAAATATTTATCTATCTTTTCAAATATAGACATATTCTTTTTCTTAAACATAAAATATCACTACTTTTCAATATTATTAATTTTTTTATCCCTAAGCTTTTTAGCTTCTTCTATTTCTTTATTTAATTTTTCAATAGTTTTCTTATATTCAGCTTCTATACTCTTTTTAGTTTCTTGAGCTTTACTTATAGCCGTATCTTTAGCTTTATTAACAGTATTAATAGCTTTAGAAGCTACATCTTTAATTAAACGTTCTGAAGCTTCAAAATCAAAGGCCTTAGTAATTCTCTCGTATAATCCACCTTTTTTAATAAAGTATTCTCTAACTTTTTTAGTAATTTCAGCAGTATTATCTTTATTAACAGATTTAGCAACATTACCAAATTTCTTAATAACATAAAATGAAACAATTAAATCTATTAAGAATAATACAAATACAATACCAACTACTATTCTAAGAATCATTATAGGAATCATATCTAATAAATTATTAAAGAATGGATTAATAAATAAAACCATTAATAAACCTAATATTCCAAATAAGAATGCATTTTCTAAACATACTCTACCATTTATTTGGAATCTTTTATCACTATAATCCCACCATCTAAGTTTAAACAACTTTTCCATAATATAACTAGTAAAATATTCTAATATAGAACATATAAATACAGCCATTACAAATAAAGTTATTATTTGATTACTATATCTAGATAAGAATATAGCCATTAATAAACTACCACAACCATATATAGGTAATAATGGACCTACTAAAAATCCTCTATTAACTAATTTTTTAGTATCATAGAAAACAAATAATACTTCAATAATCCATCCAACAAATGAATAAATTATAAATAAAGCAAATAATTTAATATATAAATCCATATAACTCACTTCCAATGCTTATTATAACATATTTATTAATTTATCAAGCATTCTCTTTTGGCCATCAAATATTACTTCTCTAGCTTCATCTACTAAGAACCATTTACCTTCTTCCATTTCTGGAAATTCTTTCATAATACCTGATCCATGAGGAAACTCTCTTACAAAAGTATTACTAGTCATTTTAGTTACATCTAAATCTTGATTAACTATATACATAGTAACTAATTTATTACTCTTTTGTTTATAACTTCCAATATAAATACATTCATCACCATTAATATCAAATCCAGATTCTTCTCTAAACTCTCTAACAGCAGCTTCTAAAGAAGATTCACCCTTACGA
The DNA here is from genome assembly GCA_016296185.1 of Bacilli bacterium. GTDB lineage: Bacteria > Bacillota_I > Bacilli_A > RF39 > UBA660 > Coprovivens. Next base: position 13,406 of record JAEDJT010000033.1, on the reverse strand, counting down.
TGTTCACCTTTACAAACACTCCATCTATTTTTACCAGACCAAAAAGGTCCTCCTGGTCTTTCTAAATAAACTAGTAACTTACCATCTTCAAACTTGTATGGTAATATTCCTGAACTTCTCTTCATTACATCACCTCATAGCTTATAGCAAGAACACCATATTTCATTTCATCTTCTTTACTATAAAATCTTTCCATTAATTTTAAATAGTCTTCACGACTAGCATTTTCTAAATAGATATCTTTCATATCATATTTATCAACTAAAGAATTAAAACTATCAAATACTTCTAATTTAGTAACAACAACATCTATAGTTTCTAAATCTAATGGTCTTTTTAAGAAAGTTAATTTATCACCAACTTTAATATTCTTTCTTTTTTCATCATATAGTCTTACTTCTACAGTTTTAGTTCCATTTTTAACAACGTTAAAAATATCTTCATCTAAATGTATTATCATAAAAACCTCCATATAACATATACCCATAGAATAATACAAGTAACATTCCATAGATAAAACTTAATCTTTAAAGTCTTATGTCTAAAAATTAACATACCTAATAACGCACCTAATCCCCCACCAATAAAAGCTAATAAAAATAAAACACGTTCCATAACTCTAACCTTATGTAATATAGCTAATAATTTATCTATACCATAAATAACTAAAGTTAATAAATTAATAACAACTAGATATATCATTTTTAAAACACCTTATCTATTATATCAAAAAAAGAGCTTAAACTTAAGCTCTTCTTTTCTTTCTTTTCTTCTTAGGTAGTAAATTACTCTTTAAAGTTATATAACTTATCATAGTAGCAAACATAATAGCTATACTTAATAATAATAATACTTTAAACCATAAATCATAATTAAATAATCTAATATCAGTATTACCATATATAACACTTATATTACTTACCATAGGAGTAGCAATAATACCATATTGACTTAAATGGCTAGTTTTAAATACTATATAACCATCTTCAATAGTAGTATCAATATATTCTTCTATTTCACCATCATCATTTACATATATTACTTTAAAATTTTCATATGATTCATACTTACTATCTAATTTAATCTTAATAATATAAGATCCATCTTTCATAGTAACTTCTTTTTTACCATTTAAAACACTAATATCATATAAGTCCAATAAATTAGAATCACGTAACATCTTTTCTACTTTTTCAGCTACCTCATCTTCTTTTTTATTTTTTACAGATAACTTATATTTCTTATTTAGTTTTTTATCTGATACAAATATTACATCATCATTTTTTAAAGTAGTATTAGTATCTGTTTCTGTAACTTTTTCTTTCTTTTCTTCAACTACTGGTTTCTTAGGTTCTTCTACTTTAACTTCTTCTGTTTTAACTTCTTCAGGTTTAACATATTCAACAATTCCATAACCATCACTACTAATAGTAGTATTTAATGTTGTTTTAATATGTTGTAAAAACCATGCATCAGTTATAACAACAGCAGTAGTCTTAGTATAATCATCTACACCAGTCATAATATAGTCTTCTAAATTCAATGTATCAGGTAATTTATTTATAGTTTTTAAAGTTTCATATTTTTCAGTAAATTCTGTATTAGTTCCCTCATATATTTTCTTATTTTCATCAAGTACCATTGTACCTTTATATTCATAATTAAATACAGATCCCCCATTAATTACTTTCTTTACATAAGAAACTTCTTTAAACTTAAATGAACCATTTCCTGTTACATTAACAAGATTACTACTTGCATGAAATAAAGATACATTATTATTACCACTTATATCTATAGTCACCTCTCCATAATTAACCATATAATAAGCAGTAAAATTTTTCATCTTTATTACATTACCACTTCCAGAGTAATAGATACTATCAGTATCTGCTCCAAAAACTCTACCTTTGCATATGTATTTATCTTCATCTAAACTTGAATTTTGTTTAAATTGGATTAATACATCACAGTCGCCTACAACTAATGCTTTAACTTGTACTAAACAAGAAAACATTAAGATAAGAGCAACTGCCCAATATCTCTTTTTCATAAAATAATTATCTCTACTTTCTTTATTTTCTTTCTAAAGGGAATGTACTAATTATACCACTATTATTACAAAAAAAAAGAAAAATTATACTCTTATAACTTTTCTATATATCTAATTTGAGTTACTGTAAGCTACTCTTAAAACCTCTTCATCCTCGAGAATTTCAGTGTTGTAATGCTGTACAACACTCTTCATTTTTGCTATTTCTAATAATGTCTCTTCATCTGGTTCAAAATCATATAAAATAGTTCTAAAACCATCTAAAGCCTCTTTAAACCTATCAATATCAGAAGTTGTAATAACACCCATAATATAACAATTAGTTATATTAAAATGTAATGCTTCTAAATTAATAAATTCATCTCTAATAATATCTATCATAAGAATAAAGTAATATCTATAATAGTACACATAATAGCAAAAAATGCACTAATACCATAAGCAGATAAAACAGTAACAAACATAGGATCAAAATATACTTCTAAATAATTATTAGGATCAATATATATAGGCATAGCTTCACCTATAGCAGGAATATTCTTACTTAAATATACAGGATAATAACAAGTATAACTATCACCATTAATAATATATTCATATATAGGTCTATAATACTCTTTCTTAGTATTATTATTCTTTTCTAAATCAATTACTTTACCTACCACTACCATACTATATTTCTTCTTAAAATTAATTCTAGTAACAAGATTATATATAATAGTTAAAATACAACTAATACCAAAAGAAGTACTCATCATAAAAGTAACACATTGATCAAATTCTAATGTTTTACTTTTAAATAATATAAAACTAATAACACCACTAATACCAATACCAGTTATTAAAGTACCATAATTATATTTTTTTAAATATAATAATATTCCTAAAAATATTGCACATATAGACATAGTTATAAATAACATTTGCATATCATGTTGAAATAATAATATTAATATAACCATAATAACACTTAATACATAAATTAAAAAATCTACTATCTTATTCATAATAATCACCTAATCTAATTATATATTATTATCTTTACTTTTACCATATATAGGTACAGGATCATATCCATATTTACCAAAAGGATGACATCTTAATATTCTTCTAGTACCTAATCTAATACCTCTAAAAGAACCATACATTAATATTGCTTCTTTCATATATTGACTACATGTAGGATAAAATCTACACATACTATGAGTATGTAATGGTAATATTTGATAAAAATCTATTAATTTAATTAATACTTTTTTCATAAACATCACACAAATATTATAACATAAAAAAAGCTAAGTATTACTTAGCTAATTTTCTAACAACTCTTTCATGAGTTACTTCATTAGATTTATATAAATCATCTTCAATTCTAGCAATAAATGATTCATACATATCTTTATCTAAAACGATACCTAATTTAGTTAAATATTCAAATAAAGTACCTTTTAAATAAGCTTTTTTAACTTTTTTATTATATCTATTATAAATATAATTTAAATTAAATAGATCAGTAGTTCTTCTTTCAACAGTTTCTGTATCAATATCATAAACAACTTCTTGTTTATCTTTTTTTGGTTCAAATACATCTTCATCTAATGCTATTTCATCAAGAATTACTTCTTTTCTCATAATGAAATCTTCATCTTGTCTTAAAGTTTCTAAAATAGCATCTAAATCAGCTTTAGAACAATTAGCATATGCATCATGTACTAAAGCAGCAATCATACCTGAAGATATAACAACAGCATGAATACCAAAACTAGTTAATAACTTACTAACATCTCCATCCCATGGAACTAATGTTAAATGAGCTAATAAATAACTTACACAAGAAGATGCAATTAAAGCTGTAGGAATAGCTGTTTTTAATTTCTTTTTAGCATCTTTTCTATCTTTTTCGATTCTAAATTTTTCATCAATATCAGCATCATATAATCTATCTGCAACTTGTAATGCATTAATAGTATCTAATTTTAGTTCATTTTTTTCTGTATTATCAAATACAGTAATCTTATTATCACCAAAAGCTACTACTTTATCTTTCATAATCATATAATTTTTAAACATATAAAAACACCCCTTAATTGGTAGAAAAAGTATACTACGTCTATAAAAAAATGTCAAAAATTTCTATATATTTTTTAATAAAAAAAATAAGACTTACGTCTTATTTATTTGTTGATCCGAATCCACCGCTTCTAACTGCGTCAGTATTTCCTTGATCTGCTACTAAGAAATTGAAGAATGCACCTTGAGCAACTCTATCACCTTTTTTGATTTCTTGAGTTTCTTTAGAAATATTTAATAAGAATACACCAATATTTCCATCATTACCTTCATTTTCATAATAATCAGCATCAATCCATCCAGATGTATTAGCTAACATGAATTTACCACCCATAGAGCTTCTTACATTAAGGATAAGACATTCATCATCACCCATATAAGATTTAACATCTGTCCATACTTTAGCAACTTCACCAGGTTCTACAGTATAATCTTTATTTGCGTAAAAATCATAAGCCATAGCTCTTGCAGTACCTCTAGTTGGTAATGTTACTTCTCCTTCAGTCTTTCTTGCTTCATCTTTAACTATTTCAAAACCTCTTGTTTTCATTATTGTTCCTCACTTAATACTACTTTATTTTTCTTTAATGATTTTTGAACATCAATTACTCTTTGATTAGATGAACCTTTCCACATTAAATTAGGATTTCTAAGTTCATCTTGAAATTGACCATCAACAATAACATCAATATATTTAATTCCTTCTTGTTTACTTAAATAATCTTCAAAAGTAAAACCACTCCAAGACCAAATAGTTTTATCAGGAAATTTTTCTTTAAATGCTTTAGCTAACTTAGTAGTTCCTTCAACATTTAAAGGATGCCAAGGTTCTCCACCTAACATAGATAAACCTGCAATAGAATCATCTTCACAAAGAGTTAATATTTCTTCAATTGTTTCATCAGTAAACTCATTACCGCCTTTAAAATCCCATGTTTCAGGATTGAAACAATTTTTACAATGGAATGCACAGCCTTGGAAGAAGATTGAAACTCTTACTCCAGGGCCATTACTAATATCCATTTTTCTTATTTTATTGTATCTCATTATGCGTCTTTATTATCTAAGTGAACAACACGTTCTTTAATTTCTTGAGTTCTACCTTTATTCCAGAAATTAGTACCAATATATCCACAAGTACGACGAGCAACATTTAATTTATCATGGTCTCTATTACCACAATTTGGACAATACCATTCTAAATTATCATCAATTAAGATTTCTCCAGTATAACCACATTCTTTACAATAATCTGACTTAGTATTTAATTCAGCATACATAATATTATTGTAAATGAATTTAATAACTTCCATAACAGCAGGTATATTATTAGTTAAATTAGCAGTTTCAACATAACTAATAGCACCTCCTGGAGATAATTTTTGGAATTCACTTTCAAGTTTTAATTTACTGAATGCATCAATTTCTTCAAATACAGGTACATGATAACTATTAGTAATATAATCTCTATCAGTAATTCCTTTAATAACACCAAATCTGTCTTTTAAGCATTTAGCGAATTTATAAGTAGTAGATTCAATTGGAGTACCATATACTGAGTAATCCATATCTTCTGCTTCTTTCCATTCTTTACATTTATCATTTAATCTTTGCATTACAGCCAAACCAAATTCTTTACCTTTTTCATCTGTATGAGATTTACCAGTCATATATTTAACACATTCATATAAACCAGCATATCCTAATGAAATAGTTGAATATCCACCATGTAATAAATCATGGATACTTTCACCCTTACCTAATCTAGCTAAAGCACCATATTGCCATAATATTGGAGCAACATCACTAGTTACTTGACTTAATCTCTTATGTCTAATTTGTAATGCTCTATGACATAATTCTAATCTTTCATCTAAGATATACCAGAAATCATCCATATCTTTATCTGAACTTAATGCTGCATCTACTAAGTTAATAGTAACAACACCTTGATTAAATCTACCATAATATTTAGGTTTACCATCTTTATCTACATATGGAGTTAAGAATGATCTACAACCCATACATGGGAAACATTGTCCATCTCCATTAGCATCAATTTTATTTTGTTTCATAATCTTTTCAGAAATATAATCTGGAACCATACGTTTAGCAGTACATTCAGCAGCTAATTTAGTTAAATAATAATATTTACCTTTAGGATTCATATTATCTTCTTCAAGAACATATAAAAGTTTTGGGAATGCTGGAGTTATATAAACACCATTTTCATTCTTCATACCTTGAATTCTTTGTTTTAATACTTCTTCAATTAACATAGCTAATTCTTCTTTGTATTCAGTAGTTTCACCTAAATACATACAAACACTTAAGAATGGAGCTTGTCCATTAGTAGTAGTCATTGAATTAATTTGATATTGGAATGTTTGTACACCATCAGTAATTTCTTTAGCTAAATCTTCTTTAGCATATTTTTCTACTAAATCAGCAGTCATTTTTCTCTTTTTATATTTATTTAAATAGAATTCATAACTAGATCTAATAAATGGAGCTAAATGAGTTAATGTAATAGTACATCCACCATATTGACTTGAATTAACTGCAGTAATTAATTGTGTAGCAATTGTCATAGCAGTTAAGAATCTATGTGGTTTTTCAATCATAACACCATTAATATTAGTACCATTTTGTAACATATCATCTAAATCAATTAAGTCACAGTTATGTAATGCATTTTGTGCAAAATAATCTGCATCATGGAAATGAATAATACCTTCATCATGAGCCTTAACAATATCTTCAGGTAATAAGAATCTTCTAGTAATATCTGTACTAGTAATACCAGCTAAGTAATCTCTTTGAGTTGTTACTAAAGTAGCATTCTTATTTGAATTTTCAGTATTCCAATATTCTGATTCACCATCAATTAATTCTTTAATAGCTAAGTCAGTTGTATTACTTCTTCTTACTAATTCTCTAGTATATCTATATGTAATATAATGTTTAGCAAGTTCATACTTACCAATACTCATTAATTTCATTTCGATAATATCTTGAATGTCTTCTACTAACATTCTTTTTTTACCAAGTCTTTCAATATACTTGATAATATTTTTAATTTGAACTGAAGATGCTCTATCTTCTTCTTCAACTTCTAAGTTAGCTTTTTCAATAGCTTCTTCAATTTTAGCAGGACAATAATCTACCATATGTCCGTCACGTTTAATTATTTTCATACCCTATACCTCTTTACCTATATTTTTTTTATGCACCCTCATTATACAAAATTAAATTTTATATGTATGTTGCATTTGCAACATTTTACAATTTTTGATAAAATTTTTTTAGAAGGTGATTTTAATGAATAATTTATTCCTTAATATATCGGAAAAAAACAAAGAAAAACTATTAAAAAAATTAAATGCAAGTACTGTAAAGTATCCTAAAGGAGTTAACACTCTATCAAATGTAAACCGTAAGGATTATATAGGAATTATTAATAATGGAAGTTTACAAATTAACTTAGTAGATTATGAAGGTAATGTAGTTATTTTAGATGAATTAGAAACTAATGATATATTAGGTTCTATCATCTATCCCTTAACAGATGAATTTGTAGCTATAACAAAAGAAGAAACTACTATTACATTTATTGATTATGAACAAGTATTAAACCTAGAAGCAAATTCATCAGAATACTTCTTTAACTTCATAAGAAATATATTAGAACTATTAGGACAACAATTAAATATTAAAAATGAAAGAATTAAAATATTAACTAAAAGAACTACTAGAGATAAATTATTAGAATATTTTAATATATATTCTAAAAAAGTAGGATATAAATCATTTACATTACCATTCTCTTATACAGATTTAGCTAACTATATAAGTTGTGATAGATCAGCTATGACAAGAGAAATAAAATATCTAAAAGAAGAAGGTTTCATTGAAACTGATGGCAAAAAAATAAGACTCTTATATTAGAGTCTTTTTTATGCCTTCTAAATATATATAATCTTCACAATTATATTTTAAATTATTATCAATATATCTTTTAGCAATCTTACAAATATCATATATTCTCTCCCCTTTAACTAAAGGATTAATATATCTTGTTTTACTTCCATGATGAACACTATACCATTCTACATCTTCATCACTTAATTTAACTTTATTAGCTTTCTCCCATATACTAAAAGCATCATTATATTTACTATTTCTAATCATTTCAATTACTTCTGATTCCTTCATAGTATATAAATCGTTTTTACTAATCTTACCTTCACTATTTAAACCAGCAACAATATCAGCAAGCAATTGCATACTATAAATAGTTCTATCTTCTCTATAAATAACAGATAATCTACTTGTTATTTTAACAAATTCTCTAGCATACTTCTTAGTATTAAAACCTAATTCAGTAATACCTTTTTCATCCTTCATAACACTTATATCATTATATATATTTCTAACACTATCTAAATCAAACAAACCATATACTAAATAACCATTACTTAAAGAATATTCTAATCTATCACTAGATAAATAAGGAGTATCATTATCAGCAATAGGATATATATGATAATCATCTACTTCTGATACTTTAATACCATCTCTATCAAGTAAAGCCATTATTTCACTACTATTAGTAATAATACTAGTAGTTAAATCTTCAGTACTTTCTTGATTCATATAATCTCCATTTAAAAAATCAATACTATGTTTAAATACAGGAGTTGCTATATCATGAAATAAACCTGATAAAGTTTGTTTCTTATCATGAGTAAAATGCCATATTATTAAAGCAACAGCTATACTATGATCTAAACTAGTATAAAATAAATTATTACTAAATAAATTAGTATAAGTAGTACCACAAGTAACACTTACATATTGTTGTTGTAATAATTCCTTAGTATTAATATATTCATCTAACCATTCTGGATAATCTGGTTCTAACACATTATAATAATCTAATATTACTTTATTTAAACTATCTCTATATCCCATACATACCACCTATATTTATTATATCACTATCTCTTATATAATCTATGACCAATTAATTCATCTATAATTTTTTCATCATCCATATGTCTATCAGCATAATCAATTAAACATTTAAAAGTTTGATCATCTAAACTTTTATATTTACTATATATCCAAAAATGAATAATTTCCCTTTTTAAACTTTTTAATAATTTTTCATCACCATACTGATTACCAAACATAGTAATATTCATTAATGTTTGATTATATAAAGTATATGTTTTAATAATATTTATTTCTCTAATTTGTTCTTTCATTTGTTGTCTCCTTAACGCACATTATTAACTATAACACAAAAAATAAAAAAAAGAATAATTGAATATAATTAATTTTTATGTTAATATGTATTTAGCAAGACAACTTGCATACAATAAAAAGAGGAATTACTCATATTTCTGTGCTGAGTACTACCTCGTATTTTGGGATAGCACTTAAGCTACAAGCTTAAGTGCCTTTTTTCTTTATAATTCATTATCATTACATTTATTCGTACATACACTATTTAATAGTTATATAAACTACTATCAGATATAATAAAAAGATAAGTTCTACTTATCTTTTTTGATACATTAAAGCTAAATCTCCATCAGAAGTATGAACACCTTCTAATTGATATTTTTCCTTTTCTAATGAAACTAATACATCATATAAACTAATAAATTCATTTAATTCTTGTCCACCATATATATAAGATAACATTATAGTACCATTATCTTTTAAATGACCAATAAACATATTAAATAATTCTAATAATTCTCTTCTAATAACAGTTTTATCCATACTTTTAGGTTGATAGTATTGTAATACATTAGATAAATTAATAACATCAAAAACTCTTCCTTTTAATGTATCATCCATTTTAAATACATCACCAACAATACCTTCTACTTCATTAACAACCATTCTTTTTTGTAAATGTTTAAAAGCATCTTCATCTCTCATATAATCATTCATTAATCTTAAAGATTTACAAGAAAATACTTCACCATCTATATAAGAAAAATCACTACTTTCTACCACAGCATAATAAAAATCTCTTATACATTTACTATCAAATAAAATATCACTTTTCTTATCTACAAATGCTTTAGCATTTGGATTAATATCAAATAAAGTAACATTATTAGCACCATATAAAAAAGCATTATAAGCTTGATCACCTGAAGAACCTACAGTTAATACACTCTTACCACCTACATTTAAATGTTTCATATAACCACTAATAAATTCAGTAGTAAATGGATATATTCTATCAAACTTAGACATAAGAAAACCCCTCATTCCAACGAGGAGTTATTCTAACAAAAATACATAACTATTGCAAGTTTATATACTTACTATATTTATTAATAGCATCCTTATTAATTCTAAATAAAACAGAATAAATCATATAATCTTCCCATAATATTAATTCATTACTATCTTTATCTTTCATATTACCAAAATCTTTTAAGAATACTTTTAAACCTTCTAATTTAACATTAATCTCTTCCCCCTTAGGAGTTCTAACATAAGAAATAAATTGATGTACAGCATATGAAAAAATATATATAAAATAGCCTTGTATACATATTATATTAATAATCATAATTATACTACCTAATATAGCAAATATTTCTTTTTCAGATTCAAATAAAAAATCAGATAAATAAAAACAAAAAATAATCCATACTATTATAGATATAATCTTTCTACATATTCTTTTACCAATAACATATATATCTTCTTTACGTATTAAATCCTTCTTAAAGCAATCCTTAATAACACAATTCTTTATTTCAAAAGACCTAATATTAACTTTACCTTTATTAATAGAATTTAAAACACATATTTCACTTTCACTTAAATCACTATAATCATTATCAACTATACTAATTCCCTTCTCCTCCATTATTATCTTTCTCTTTAATTGTAAAGACATCAATAGAGATATAATATCTTTCTCTTCTATATTTTTAAAGTCATCTATATAACTTAATACTGCAGGATTATAGTTTTTAATAATATCTCTGTAATAGTTTTTATCTTTACTAAAATCTATTTCACTTAAATTATCTTTTCTACTTTCTCTAATACCTTTATTTATAAATATATAATACATTAAATACGGTATAAAAATTGCTAAATATGTAATTAAAAAAAAGAAACCCATTATTATATTTTCATAAATATTATTACCAGGACTATTAATAATCATATTAACATACATCATAATAAAATATATTAATATAATTAAAGAGAAAGCTTTATATATTTTAGTAAACTTTTTCATATTATCACCTATATATATAATAACATAAAAAAAGAGTAACTTTGTTACTCTTTCATATTAAATACAAATAATTTATTACATATATAATTATATACAAACATTATTAGTGATCCTACTACTTTAGCTAATAAATGTCTTATATGACATTTATTTATTAATAAATATAATACATATGAATCTATTGGGAATCCAATAGTTCTAATAACTATAAATATTATCATTTGTCTATATCTATGTTTCTTTTTACTTGGTTTAGATTTAAACACTCTTTCATCTAATACATATAATAAAGTAAATGAACTAACATAAGATATAAAGTTAGCTAACATATAATTTCCATTGGTTAATAAATTAACTAAATAGAATACTATAAATAATACTAAAGTACATATAACACTAACTAAACAATACAATATAAACTCTTCATTATCATCATAAAACTTAGTTAGTTTACTTCTTTTCTTAAAGTAATAAAATATACTTTTTTTCTTCTTTTCTAAAAATCCCATAAAATCACTTCAGAAATAATTATATCATATTATTTCTTTACTAGTACAGGCATATCAATATATGCATAATCATTAACTACTTCAACTGCATCACGTAACATATTAACACATCCATGTGATCCACTTCTTAAGTATTTTTCTCCACCAAAATCAACAGCATTTCTCCATCCATGATCGGCATTGTAACTACATGAATGATATTCTGCATCATGTAATCCTTCTCCATCATTAAATGCTATAAAATGATCTACATAAGCTCTATAGTTTGCACCAACTAAATCTCTATGATGACTAATACTATATACATGCCATAATCCTTCATGTGTAGGAGTTGTTTCTTTACCAGTTATTACTGGTGTATTTAATATAACATTATTATCATTATATAATTTTAATGATTGATCACTAATATCTACTACTACAAATGTACCTGTTAATTCATTAACATTTTCATGACTAATATAACCTACATAATTATTAGTTCTAACTACATATATATCATTATTTTCATCAAATACTTCAAATAACTCATTAGTAGGAATAGTAACTTTTTGTTCACTATTTGTACTAGATAAATAATCAGGTATAGTAAGTTCAACATCACTAGTAGCATATAATACTTTATTAAAGTTAGAATTAATATCAACAATAGTACTACGTGTAACAAAGTCTTTTGTTACATAACCTGTTGTATCATAGTATTGAATATGATACTTACCATTTTCCTCTCCTAATAATGAAACAGTAACACCAGTACCTAAATAGCCTAAAGTACCACCATCACTATTAGTAACCATAGTTCTTAAATTAGTTGTAACAACATCTTTAGAAACAACATCTAATCTACTAATAATATCATTTACTTGTTGTGTACTATCTTGAACTACTTCTTCTTGAACTACTTCTTGAACTGATTCTTGTACTTCTTCATTTGTAGAAGGCATAACAGTTTCAAATTTATCATTTTGATTTTCATCTTGTTCTTCTACTATTGCTGGTCTTTGAGCAACATCATTAGAATGATCACTACTACATCCAGTTAAATTAACTGCACCTATAATAGCTCCTATTAAAATTCTTTTAGATAATTTATTCATTAAAATCCCCTCAATTGCAAGGAATAATATAATACTAAAAAGAAAAAAAGTCAAAAACAAAAAGAGATTATTTATCTCTTTTTTTACGTTCTTCTTTTTCTTTTTTAATTACATATCTAACTACGTCTCTATGATCTTTAAATGATAATTCATAAGTAAAGAAACATTTAATAATTTCTTCATTAGAAAGACCAAATAATTCAATTATTTTATTCATTTCAACTTGTAAAAACATATTTCTATTTTCTAATATGTTTTTCATTCTCATAATTGTAATACGTAGATCTTTAGATAATGCAACTATCTTATCCCTTATATCATCACCTTCGTAATGTTCATCTATTTTCTTTAATAGATATTCATACTCATAATAATGAAACATACTAATCACC
>JAEDJT010000007.1 GCA_016296185.1 Bacilli bacterium | reverse complement strand
TGTTATAATAAAAATCAATATTTTAGGAGGTATATATGAAAATACAAAAAAATAAAAAACCACAATTTAATGAAAAAGACTTCATAATTTTATTATTAGATACAATATTAAAAAAAGGAATTAGTAAAATAGATGTAGTAGAACTTAGACTTCTTTTAGCTGACTATTACTACAATGAAGAATATTCAATATTATTCGAAGACATATCAATAAAAAAACAAATAGAAGGCGATATTGTAGAAATAGATAAAGGATTACAATTTGCAAAATTTATTGGTATACTAAGTAATCCAATTCAAGGTTCAAACGAAAGAGTAATATTTAGTAATAGCATTGCAGAGTTAAAAGAATATCCTGAAGAATATAAAATAAAAATGAATGATTTAGTATCTAAATTAAAAAATAATTTAGATAAAAATAACACTCCTTTAAAAAAAATATTATACTGTGAAACTATTAATTCTTTAAAAGAAGACTATGAAAAAAAATTAAATGATATTAATAAACAAATAGAAGCACAAATAGATACATGTGATCATGTTAGAGTATGTACTGGTTGGGATGGACCATTCTTATATAGAGAAACTAGTTATAGTAAATGCTTAATATGTGGTGAAAAAGAACCAGAATCTAGATATCAAGTAATTGAAGCATATGATTATAATAGTGAAAAATATAGTCATGGTGAATTATCTTCATATAGAAATGAAAGATTTAAAGAATTACAAACTATAGCAAAAATTATATTAACAAAAAAACCAAATATATCTTTAGAAAAATTAGCAAGAATAATGAATGAATTTGTAAAAAGTCCATTAACATCAAAATATCAAGATTTAGTAAAAGAAAGTATTGAAGAAGTAACAAAAATTGAAGATGAATCACCTAAAAATGATTCAAAAGTTAAAATTGGTATTGTAGGTGGATATTCATTTATGAATGAATTCATGAGAAAACTAAAAAGTGGAGAATTAAAGATTGAAACATGTCCTCAAGTAGAAATTGAAGAAGAACTAACTGAAAAAGAAATAATTAAAAAATTAGAAAGTTATCAAAAACTACTAGAACCTGGGATTATTGAAGACGTTGCAAAATCCAAAAATGAAGAACAAAATCCAGTATTGAAATTTAATAAAAAGAATTGAGGATAAAAAATGAAAGTACAATTAACAAAAAATGATTATAATTCAAAAGATATAGATCTAATAGATGGTAATAAAACATTAAATATAATGTATGGTGGAACAGGCGATTTATATTGGATAATAAAAAATAAAGATGTAAAAAAAGGAACAGAATATTCTTATGATAATTTTACAATAACTAAAGAGAATTATTCTCTATATGCATTATTTGAACAAGTATTTGAAGATATAAAAAATATAAATATATTTGATAAAGATGTAACAGATTTTCCTCCATATATTGAAACAGACGAAGAAAAGAAAGAATATCTAGAAGAAAAAGAATTAGAAAAATTAAATTATAAAAAATTTAATGTTTCATACTATAATAATTTATATAATGAAGAAAACAATACAATAACATGGGTTTCTGATGAAACAGGATTCGAAGTAGGTAATGTATTAAAAATAAGTAAAGTAGATGATGAATTTTTAATAGAATTTTGTACTCAACCATATATCGAAGGATATGAAAGAGAATCAAATTATCCAGGATTAATGGGAATAAGATTCCGTAATTCAGGAAGTAGATATACTCCATTTAATATAATATTTATGAGAATGTATTCTAAATTACAAAACATAAACGATGTAAATGATATAGGACATCAAATACATATTGAAGAATATTTATATAGTAAAAAAAAGAACTAAGATAATTTATCTTAGTTTTTTTGTATAAGATTTTAAATATAGTAAAGAATAATATCAGGAGGAAAATATGACACAAAAAGAATTATTATATTTTGAAGATGCAATAATGCATGAAATAAATACAATTGCAATTATAGATTTATCTATTGAAGAATTGCAAGATAATAAACTAATAGAATTTATGAAAGAACAAAGAAAAAAACATGAGAAAATGAAAAAAAATTTAATAAATAAATTAGAGGAGAAAAAATAATGAATGATAACACTATAATAGCTAACTATTTATTAGTTTTAAAAAGTAATGTTGAAGTTTTTGTTCATGGCACACTAGAAAGTTCATATAGTGATATACAAGAAACGTTGAAAAAGTGTTTAGATGATATTATTGAAAGTCAAAGAGATACATTTAAACAATTACTAGATCTAGGCGTATATACAATTGAAGATGTAGAAAAAACAAAAATTAATAAAACATTAAAAAAAATAAACAATAACTAAGATAAATATCTTAGTTTTTTTATATAAAATAATATAATTAAATTAATCATAACTGATTAATTACAAAAATGTAAATTTTTAATAGCAAAATATTTCGCACTTAAAAGTTGGTAGTATAAAAACTAAAAAAAAAATTAAACATCCATTCAAAAAATAGAAAAATTGGTATAAATTTAAATAATTTGATATAATACCTCCAAGTAAAAAGGGAGGTTTTTTTATATGCAAATGACATTTAATATTGAAAGAGTAAAAGAAGGCATGGTTTTAGCTAATGCAGTTAGAAATCCAAATACTAATGCTATAGTTGCAACTGCAGGTACTGTTTTAAATAGTAGATATATCCAAATTTTAAATTCAAATGGTATAAAAGAATTAGAAATCGAATTATCACAAACTGAAATAGAAAAATATAACAATCCTAATGCAGTATTTTTACTTAATGTAGATAATGGTATTGAACCAACAATTAGTAAAACAAAAGTAGAACAATTCAAAAAAACAATAACTCCTATAAGAAGAGGACGCCAAGACATTTTAAATGTTCAAGATGTAATTACATCAGCAGCTGGAATTAAACATGAAATAACAAATCCAACTCCTAATCCATATACAAAAGGAAATTTATCATATAAATTAAGTAGTTATAAAACTGAAACAAGCATAGAAGATTCTGCAATAAGAATAGCTACTTATGCAACAATGGTTGCAAATGCTTATAACAAACAAGGTAACATTCCTAGAGATAAAATGATTGATGAAACAGAAATAGCATTAGCAGCATTATTACATAATTATGGTTCAATTTGTAAATATGATGAAATTAGAAGTGAAATAACTATTCCAAATTTAATACAACACTTCCCAGCATTAACTGAAAGAGCAACTAAAATAATTATTGATAAATATAATCCAAATTTTATTCCAATATATTCTTATACATTATTAAGAAATAAAGCAGAATTATTTGAATCAAGTGTTATTAAAAAGATGATAGTTAATTCAAAAGAAAATAGAAATGGTACTGGACCATTAAAATCAAAACAATTAAAAGGCGATAGTAGAAGTGTTATTGGTTCATTAATTATTAGTTTATGTGCATTATACGATGAAACATTGATGAAATGCATAGGTGAAAATAGTATACATGAAGTAGATGAAGTATTAAGCAATGCATATTATAGCGGAGATTATGATAGAGATTTAGTAGATTTATTTAGAAAATGTATTCCACTATATCCTGTAGGAACTAAAGTATTAATTCTGAATGAAGATACATACAGTCAAGAATACGCAGTAGTACTAGATAACTCACAAAGAGAAGAAAATTATAGAAATCCTATAGTTTTAACTGTTCCAGATAATCAAGTTATAGATTTAAGTAAAAAATCACGTTCAAGAATAATTGGATTAGTTAGTGATACAGTAGAATATTCTACAATGAATCTAGTAAATGCAAATAACACTTCATTAAATGGATTAAAAAGAAAGTAATTACACTTTCTTTTTTTATGATAAAATAATAAATATAAAAAGGAGAGAATATTATGATAAAAAATATAGTAAAAGATACATTATTCTTATCACAAAAAGCTATTCCAGCAACTAAAGAAGATAAATATATAGCACAAGAATTAATAGATACATTATTAGCAAATCAATATGGATGTGTAGGAATGGCAGCAAATATGATTGGATATAACAAATCAGTAATTGTATTTTCTACAGGTTTTATGCCTATAATAATGTTTAATCCTATAATTACAAAAAAGAATAAAAAGTATAATACAAAAGAATCTTGTTTATCGCTAATTGGAGAAAGAGATTGCGTAAGATATGAAGAAATTGAAGTAGACTACTATGATATTAATTTTGAAAAAAAGCATGGAAAATATAGTGGATTTATAGCAGAAATTATTCAACACGAAATAGATCATTTAAACGGAATTATAATCTAGTATTATAATTCTTTTATTATGAGTATAAATATGTTATTATATGCCCTAAAAGAGGTGTAAATATGCCAAATAACAAAGAATATACATATGAAGAATTAGTACAAAGAATAAGTGAATTAATAAGACAAAAAAGATATTATGAAGAAGACAATATTTGCTTACAAAACAGAATAGACGATCCAATTGTTTTTTATCAAGATAAAGTAGAAGATAGAAACGAAATGAGAAGCAATAATAATCAAATAAGAATAATAGAAAGTGAATTAAAAGAATTATTAGAGTATGCAATATCTAAAAGTATGCCTATGAATTCAATAAATAATGAATTTAAATTACAATAGTGCATGTCACTATTTTTTTATGACTAAAACTAATTGTTTTTAACTTATATTTATTATATAATTATAAAAGAATAAAAGGTGATTGATATGTTAAAAGCTATAGTTATAGGAAGAGTATGTTACGATGTAGACATGGTAATGGAAAAAATGCCAGAACCAGGAACAGTAAATGAATTTTTCGAAAAGAAAGGCCATGGTGGAGGATCAGCTGCAAATATGGCAATTTGCCTATCTAAATGGGGAATAGGATGTTCATTCGCTGGAATACTAGGAAACGACTTCTATGGTACAAGAATAAGAAAAGAATTTGAACAAGCTCGTATAGATACAAGATATATTGAACAATCATATGACAACGATACTCCAATTTCTTGTGTAATGATTAATCAAAGTACTAAAGAAACTACAGTATTTAATTTATCTGATAAATATATTGGATTAAAAAAATGTGATTTCGACTTTATGCCAGATATAATAGTTATGGATGGATATGATGTTGTTGAAGATAAATTAGTAATAGATAGATATCCTAAAGCAATTTCTATCTTAGATGCTACAATAACATCAAGTTCAGTAGCTGAATTAATAAAAAAAGTTAAATACTGTGTTTGTTCAAAAGAATTTGCAGAAGCGTTAACTGGTATTAAAATTGACTTCCAAGAACCAAGTACACTAATTAAAGTTTATCAAAGATTGAAGAAAAAACACTTAAAAACAGAATTTGTTGTAACACTAGGTGAAAGAGGAGCATTATATAGCATTAACAATCAAATAAAAGTAAGTCCATCATTAAAAGTAGATGTAAAAGATACACATGGAGCTGGAAATGTGTTTAGAGCTGCATTTGCATTCCAAATAGCACATGGTGGAGATATAGAAAAAGCAGTAAAATGGGGTAATATTGCTGCCGGATTATCATGTAGAGCACACGGAGCAAGGGAAGGAATACCTACACTTGAAGAAATCGAGAACATATACAATCAAAACTACTAAAAGAAAGATAATAGATCCATTTATAGATCCATTACCACATTTAGATATACATGGAGAAACATCAGCTACTTGTGTAGCAGTTATTAATTCATTTATTAGAGATAATTTAAAACTTCATAAAATGAAAATAGTAATAGTTCATGGAAAAGGAACTGGTACATTAAGAAAAACATCTCATGAACTATTATCAAAGAATAAAAATGTATCAAAATACTATATAGATGGTCTAAATGATGGACAAACAATAGTAGAATTAAAAGCACTTTAGTGCTTTTTTTTAGTTATAATTGACAAAAATATCTAAAAGTAATAAAATAACCCATCAGATAAGGGGTTATTTTTATGGAATTATCAAATAAAGACAAACTAATGATATGTGGTATTTACGACCAAATATTAAGAAGAAACGAAATGTTAACTGATTTAATCAGTGAAGAAGAAAAGAAAGAATTACAAAAAAATCCTAATTATAAAGGAAAAAATTATCAAGAACAAATGGATATGATAATGACTATAGTTCGTGGTGCTCAAAAAATGAATCCAGCATTAGGAACTGAAGATATTATTAAATTTATTACAGATCCAGGATTTAGAGTTAAATTAGATATCGAAAACAATGCATTACAATCAGATAGACGTACATTACAAGATTCAGTTATTTTAAGAAGAACTTTCTATCAAACCGTAATAGGAAATCCTATACAAGAAGAGTTAGAAACAAAAAAAGTATTTAAAAAACCTATTAAAGTAACTAAATACCCAGTTATTAAAGTAACAAGAGTAGATGTAAGTGATGATATGTTCTATGTATATGAAGAAATTATGTATATATCTGAAATGGTAAAAGATAAATTAATGAAAAAAATCGAAGAAAATCAAAGAAATAGACAATTAAATGGTGAAATAATACCAAATATTAAAAGAGATACAGCTGAATTATTATGGAATGAATTAGAATCAAGAGAGTATACTAAATATCAAATTCAAGAACCTACAATTCATAGAACTATTGAAAAGATACATATCGACTTTAAAGATGTACATGGTATTAAATTAGCAGGCAAATGGACAGAAGGACAATCATTTATTATTGATAATAGACCACATATGGATGCTTTAATAAGTGAAAATAATCCTGTAGGAACATTACAATTAAAAACTCAATTTAAATCAAGATAAGAAATATATAGTAAAATTTGACGATAAATACACCTAGTGCTATAATCTAAGCACAACTTAACAAGAAGGTAATATAAGCAAATGTTATAGCAAAATTTGACGAGTTGTACATTAAGTGCTAGAATACTAGCAATTAAAGAATTTAGGGGGTATAAATTATGAAAGGATACGTTTTAGATTATATTAATGAAAATGAATTTAAAAAATTAGAGAGAGCATTAAAAAAATATAATATGCTTGCTTATAAAAAATTAAATTTCGAGTATTATCCTGCACTTAGAAACGGTAAATTCGTTGGTGTAATGACTAGTCAAAATAAAAAGGCTGGAACAGAAACTTATGAATTAAAATTACCTAGTGACAATATGTTCACACAAGTACATGGTGATGTTAAATTAATATATACTGTTTATGTTAAAGAACAAACTATAATGTTAAATACAATAACACCATCTGATATTTTATTAGAAGGTCATAAATCAGAATTAACAACATATAAAGGTATTATGATTTCAAAAGCTAATGCTAAACAAGATATGTTTAAAATTGATTTATTAAAAATGTTACAAAACAAATAAAATGAGTTAATTATAACTCATTTTTTTTACTAAAATTTGCTAAAAAACAACTTATATATTATTATATCGACCTAAAGAAGGGGTATATATGAATAAACAATATATTTTAGGTGCTATTAATATATTATTAATAATAGTTTTATACTTATTAAACTTATTAGCATTCATAAATTTAGATATATATAACAAAAATATAATAGTTATAATATCAATATTCTTTATAGTGGTTATATCTATATTAATACATTCATATTTATCAAAAAATAGAAACATATATAACGTTATTCAATTTATATCTTTCTTATTAAATATTATATTAATTTTTAATATTAATAATATCGAAAATACATATGAATATTATTCAAATATATATACAAACAAATATGTATACAAAGAATATTCAATATATGTTCAAAAGAAAAATACAACATATAATAATATAATAAAACTAAAAGATAAAAATATATCTTTTATAAGTGATAGCAAATCATTAGAAAAATTTATAAATGATAAAAAGATTAATACAAAAAAATATACAAGTATAAAAGAATTAGAAGATTCAATTTCAAACGGAACATCACAAGCATTATTATTAAATAAGGAAGAATATAATAATCTTTCATCTAAAGCGAAAGAAAAAATTAAGGTGATATATACATCTAAAATACAAATAGAAAAAAAGTAATTGTAAAAAGATAAAAAAATATAAAATAAATAGATAAATATCATTAAATATATGATATATTATAAGAGATTTGGAGTGGATAAAAATGGCTAAGAAAAAATCTAAAACACAATCATACAAGAAAAGCCAACAAAGAAAACAAAAGAAAGTATTAAAAGAACAAGGAATAGTTTTAGAACCAAGAGTTAAAAAAACAAAAACTAAACCTAAAACCACTACTACAATTACGACTAAAACCACTTCTAAAACTAGTAAAAAAGTTCCAAAAAAGAAAGTAGTAAATAATGATAAAGTTTTATATAATGTTGCATTAACAAAACCTGAATTAATAAAGAAGAATAAAAAGAAAAATAATCTAGATAAAACTTTAAAATTAGAAAAAATAAAATTAGATAAAAAAGATTCTTCATTTAATAGATTATTAAATGCATTAGAAAACAAAATACCTAAACAAGAAATTAAAATTGAAAAAGTAAAAAAATCTAAAAATAATAAAAAGAAAACAAAAAAAATAAATAATAAAGTACTAGTAAGTATATTAAATATCTTAAAATTAATTGGATCAAAAATAAAAACATTCTTCTTATTTATAATTAATGCAATTATAACATTCTTCAAATTACTAGTAACAAAAATAAAACAATTCATTACATTTATAAGTGATAAATTCAAAAATAAAAAGAAAGAACCTACTAAAAAGAAAGAATCAAAAAAAGAAGAAAAAAAATCTGTAGAAATAGAATTACCAAAATTAAAAGAAGAACCAAAAGAATGTAAAAAAGTATTTATTAAAATCTTAACAGGATTTATTAATAATAGACATATATTATTTAACGCAGTATTAATATTAACTTTTGCATTCTTACTTATTGGTTTATTTAGAGTAAAAGTATATTCAAACGGAACAATAACATATGTAGCATGTTTAATTGGATTCCTATCATTAGTAGCAATATCACATAATAAACATATAAGTGGTAACATATTTACTATTCTATTATGTATAGGTATGGGATTTACAATTAATAGATTACAATATAATTATGATTTTATTAATAATTTAAATTATATGAAATATGAATACAAAACATATTATGTAGTATCATTTGATAATTCATTAAATAAATCAATACATAATATTAACAATAAAAAAGTTGGAATATTAAAAGATAACGAAATAAATGTAGAAAGAAAACTAAATACAAAATTAGATAAAGTAAATTATATAGAATATGATAATTTAACTGATATGTATAACGATTTTTATAATCAAAAATTTAGAGCAGTAGTAGTAACAGAAAACCAATATAAATACTTGTTGAATAACGAAGCTACTGGAGCAAAAGCAGTTAAAATATTATATGAATTTGAAGCAAACGCACAAAAATAGTGCGTTTTTTTATTGTGTAAAAATATGAATACCGAACAGTAAAAAAACTTTACACGATTTTAAGCGGAAAACAAAAAAAGATAAAAAAAGAAAACAAATGTACGAATATTTTTTAAAAAAAATGATATAATAATATCAGAATAAGGTAGAGGTTATTCGAGCAGAAAAGGGAGGAAATATGACAAGTAAAGAAGCATGGAATATCTTTAAAAAAACAGGAAATATTAATGATTATTTGAAATACAAAGATATTCAAAGAAAGGAGAGTAAAATCTCATAAAAAGGAAATGATATTTTCCTTTTTTTATTGCAAAAAATATTATATAATTATATTTAGAATAGAGGGATATTACTATGACGAGAAAAAAAGAAAAATTCATTAATAGTTATGAAACAAAGATAAAAGAAATAAGAAAAGAATATTATAGAAACATAACTAAATATAGTAATAACGAAATTGATAGATATATAATAGAATTAATTCTTAAAGTATTACCAGGTTTTTTAGGAATATTACTTTTATTTACAAGTAAATATGATATAAAAACAGTAATTTTTGTTATAGTATTATCAATTGTATTAAACGTACTAATAGACTTCTATTTTGATAAAAAAGGATTAGAAAGCAATAATAAATATCTAAAAGAAATAAGAAAATTAGGATATTTTACTATTGAAGATTACGAACATAAATTAAAAGAGTATGTTACAGGCGAAGAAGGAGAATATAGTAAACTACAAGCTCAATTAATTAAAAAATACAACATAACACAAGATACAGATGTTATTGAAGATTTAGGTGGAAATAGATACTATTTATGGTTTGATAATGTATCGAGTAAAATATATATTTTAGATACAAAACTTAATACAAAACCAGAAGTAGAAACATTCAGATTATCTGATATAAGATATTTTAGATTAGATAGAAAAAGAAATTTAACAGTATTAAAAACAGATACTGAAGAAAAATACTTTAATAAAAAAACATACGATACATTAAGCAAATATATTAAAAGCAAACAATTTGAAAACTTAAAAATATATGAACCAGAAGAAAATATTAATGATTTCGAAAGATATATGCATAAAATTAAAAAAGAAATTGATAAAGATATAGATTATGATCAAGATAAAAAGAATGTATATATTTCAAACATAATAATTTTAATAATAATTCTATGTGGTTTTTCAATACTATTAAAATTAAAATTTGAAGAAAATTTATATATGATAATTAAATTAGCAATGTTAGTAGAAGTAGGCATATTAAACTTTAATTTAGTAGAATATTTACAATACAAACCAATGCAAAGAAAAACAGAAAAAGAATATATTAATTTAATAAATAGTAATGAAGAATGTATATCAAGATTTAACGAACTAAAAATATCATTAGGAATCCCAAGTAACGCTGATAAAGTATATACTAAAGAAGGTGCAGAATACCTGACATGGACAGCAAATGGATATTTCCATGTATTTCTTAATGTAATATATTTTAATTCAGTATATATGGTAGTAAAACTAAAAGATGTTATGTATTATCAAGGTAATAAAAAAGAATGTATAGTTAAGTTAAAAGATAAAGAATTACAATTTGAACCAGAAGCAAAGATTATATTTGATAAAATATTACCAAACAAAGATTTAAACTGGATAAATGGTTTACAAAAATAAAAATTATTATGATATAATATAAACGATAGGAGTGAAAAAAATGTCAAACAACGAAACAATAAGTATTTCACCAAAAAAAATAAATGAAAAATACGCAAAAATAGTAAAAGAAGCAATTACAGAAGTTGAAAGAAATGGTCTTACAACTTCAGATGTTTTATTAATTGAAGAACATAATGTAGCTATAAAAGATGCAGAAAAATATAAAGCACTAAAAAGATTAGAAGATATATTAAAAATAGAAAAAAGTGAAGTATCAAAAGGAGATAGAATCTTTAATGATTTCTATATTCCAAGCAAAGATTTTGATGAATTCATAAAAATTGTAAATAGTGGTATAACAGGTATTGAATTTCCAGGTTATATTCAACAAATAGGTATTATACCTTCATTTGCTTTTGATAAAGAACCAGAGCAAGAAATATATGCACCTGAACCAAAATATTATACAGAATCAATGCAAAGTTATGAAGAAAGACTTGAAAGATACTATAAAAAACTAGGAATAGATGTTGGAACTGATGAATATGGTATTAGATATTCATACCCTCATGAAAGAGTAGCTTGGAAAAATGGTCAAGCAGTTGATATGGGTAAAGACTATGTAAATGAATACTATAATAGATATAGAGCATCAGCAATGAGAAATGTATCTGTTGATGGATTAGGAAAAGATAAAGAGGTAGAAGAAACACAAGAAGTAACTGAAAGAAAACCTTTAAATTTCAAATATTCAGATCCAGAATTTGAAGGACAACGTGCTGAAAAGAAACGTATAAAAGAAAAGAAAAAAGGCGGATTTGTAAATGGTGGAAGAAAAATTCTAGGTGGAATTGCTGATGCCGATAAATTCATGGGTAAAAATGAAACATGGGGGCATATCAAAAAATTCGTAGTAAATGCTGCATTAATAGGTGGTATTGGTTTCTTAGGATTTAAAGGTGTATCAAAAATATTTGGTGCATTTGCAGGTATAGGTAAAGCTGTAGCAGCAGGAACAATAATCCCAGCATCAGCTATAGCAGGAATGCTTGGATCAGTAGCTTTAACAGCAGCAGGAGCAGCTATACTTATTCATGTTTATAAACGTAGTAAAAAGAAAAAAATTGAAGAATTAACAAAAGATGAAGTTGATGAAATCGAAAAAGAAGTAGAAGAAGTAGAAGAAGAAGTAGAAGAAGAAGTAGAAAAAGCAGTAGATAAAACAAAAGATGTTGTTAAAGAAAAAGAAACACAAATTAAAAGTAATCCTACACCAGCTGATAAAATTACAGCAACAGTAAGAACAATGCAAACTCCTGAAGAAATCGAAAACTACTTAGCTGGCGTAATTGTAGATATGAAACAAAAACAAGAAGAAATTAAAGAAAATAAAAAATTAATTGATATAAGTACTACAATGAGCCCAGAAGATAAAAAACAAAAAGTACAAAAATTAAATAAAAATTACGATATGACTAGAAACATTCAATATCAAGCAATTGATGCTGCAATATTAAGCCAAGAAATTTCAATCGCTGATGTACAACAATACGGAGGTATCAAAAAATAATGGAACCAAAAGATTTAATTACACTAGATAACGATATTACATATTTAATTGTAGATGAATATGAATACAACGAAGATAAATTTTATTTATCAGTAGCTGTAGATGAAAACAATGAATTAGATCCTGACAATATTCGCATTTTATATGCTGGAGAAGATGAAGAAGGAGAATTTGTTGAAATAGTTGAAGATGAAACAGTTTTAACAGCCATTTACTCTATGATGTTAGTAGATTATTCAATTGATAAAGACCCTAATATTCAAGAAGAATTAATTAAAGAAATAGAAAAAAAATTAGCAGAACAAGGTAGCAATTAAGCTACCTTTTTTGTATAATTAATTAAGGTGATTTATATGAAAAAATCTGAACTATTAATACCTGTTGGAAATATGGAATGTTTGCATGCTGCTATTAATAACGGAGCAGATGCAGTATATTTAGGTGGTAAAAAATTCGGAGCAAGAGCTTATTCAAATAACTTTGATGAAAACGAAATGATAGAAGCAATTAACTTATGTCATATTAATAATGTTAAAATATATGTAACAGTTAATACAATGATTTATAATGATGAAATTGATGAAGTATTAAGTTATTTGAAATTCTTATATATTAATAATGTTGATGCTGTTATAATGCAAGATAATGGATTAATTGAATTAACAAGAAAAGCAATTCCAGGACTTGAAATACATGTATCAACTCAAGCACATAATCATAATAAATCAGCAATAGAACACTACAAAAATATTGGATGTACTAGAGTAGTATTCGATAGAGAATCATCGTTAGATTCAATAAATAACATAGATGTTAATATAGAAAAAGAAGTATTCGTATATGGAGCATTATGTGTATGTTATTCAGGAAATTGTTTATTTAGTGCTTTAAATGGTGGACGTAGTGCAAATAGAGGTATGTGTGTTGGATCATGTAGGTTAGAATATAAACTAGAAAAAAATAATAAAATAGTAGATGAAGGCTATTTACTAAGTACAAAAGATTTAAATACAATGCCAATGTTAAAAAAAATATTAGATTCAAAAATAGATTCATTAAAAATAGAAGGAAGAATGAAATCAAAAGAATATGTAGCTATAGTAACTAAAACATATCGTAAACTAATAGATGCATATTACAATAATAAACCTATGGAATTAACAGAAGAAGATAGAAAAAAATTATTAAAAACATATAATAGAGAATTTACTACTGGATATTTATTTAATGAAGAATCAATAATAAATGATAAATCTTCTAATCATCAAGGAGTAAAAATAGGTAAAGTAATAGCAGTTAATAATCATAAAATAACTATAAAATTAACAGATAACTTACATCAAGAAGATGCAATAAGATTTTCAAATATAAATAAAGGAATGTATGTAAATTGTTTATATAATGATAAAGGATTATTAGTAAATAATGTTTTACCTGGTAATATATGTCAAATAGACAATAAAGATAGAATAATGTATGATGATCTAATAAATTCAGATGTTTTAAAAACAATAGACTTTGAATTAAATAAAGAATTAAACAATATAGAATCAAAAAAGAATAATATAGATATGAAGTTTATAGGAAAAGTAAATGAAAAACCTATATTAATAATAAAGTATAAAGATATAGAAGTAAAAGTAGAAGGCGAAAACCCAATTAGTGAAGCAATAAAACAACCGGTAACAGAAACAAATATTAAAGAACAATTATCTAAATTAGGAAATACACCATATATCTTAAATGATATAAATATCGATATAGATTCAAATATATTTATTAACTTAAAAGATTTAAATAATATAAGAAGAACAGCTATAGAAAAATTAAATAATAAAGTAATAGGACGTCCAAAAGATGACTTTGTCTTAACAAAACAACCTATTTTAAAAACTAATTCTTATACAAATAAAATAAGTATTTTAACAAGAACAGAAGATCAATTACGTATAGCAATAGCTAATAAATTAGATATTATCTATGTAACTAGTGAAGAATTATATAATAAATATAAAACATATGATAATGTATATTTAAGATTAGATAGAGTAATAGAAAACCATAAAGAATATAATAATGAAAGATTATTAGTAACAGAATTTGGATCATTAATAAAATATGTAAAAAATAACAAAGTACGTGGTGATTATTACTTAAATGTAGCAAATGATTATACTATAGATAAATTTAATAAATTAGGAGTTGAATGTTCTACACTAAGTGTAGAATTAGATAACGAAAAATTAAAAGATATATCGAATAAAGGTAATAGCGAACTAATTATATATGGAACACCAGAATGTATGATAATAAAAAATAATATATATAATATTACAGATGAAAAAACATATTTAATAGATAATAAAAACAATAAATATAAAGTTATATATGATAATGGATTTACACATATATTTAATAATAAAAAAATAGATAACATTGATAAAATAGGCAAATATAAAGGCTTTAATACATTAAGAATTGAACTATTAGCTGAAAATATTATCGAGACACAAAACATAATAAATAAATTAAAATAAGTATGATATAATAACTTTAAGGTAGTGATAATATGAAAGATTTAACTGAATGTAGAATAAAAGATATTGATGATATATTTTATGCAACAAAAGCTTCACAAGGATATAACAATACATTATTAGCTATAAAATATGTATTATTTGATGATGAGTCTGTATTTGAAGATGGAGTACCAGAAGGTAATAAATATTTATATATATCAAGTTCATATAATGCAAGAAAAAAAGCAATGTTGTTACAAAAAGATGATTTAGCACATATAATGGTTAAGTATTGTATGCAATCTTATGGATTAAGAGGGAAAGACTTCACTTTTTCAGACGATGATTTTATATTAGATAAAAAAAGAATTGATAGATTAGATATAACACCGTATGAAATGATAGAAAGAGTAGCATATGCAGCAATATCTGATGTATATGAAGCATATATATTCTTATTTACTAATAAAAAACTATTATCAGAAGTAGTTGAATATATGATAGAAGAAAGATATATATCAGAGTTAAAAGATTCTCTTGATAATTTTAATGGAATAATAGATAATAATGATATTGAAGCGAACGATCGTTACAGATTTTATGATGCATATCAAAATATAGATGAGAACTTTGCAGAATTAAAAAGAAATGATGCCAACTATATTAAGTAAGGATGGTGTAAATATGGCAAAAAAAATCGAAACTGATAAGATTACAAAGAAAGGTAAAGGATTAATCCAAGAATTCAAAACATTCATTTTAAGAGGAAATGTTATGGATTTAGCAGTTGGTGTATTAATTGGTGCTGCATTCCAAAATTTAGTTACAAGTTTAACTGCTAACATTATTTCTCCTATTTTAGGATGTTTTAGTGAAGTAGATTTTTCTGAATTCGTATTAAAAATTGGAAAATTAAACTTAACATATGGACAATTTATAACTGATGTTATTAATTTTATAATTATGGCATTTGTAATCTTCTTATTAGTTAAAAGTATGAACTTCATCGAAGGAATTGGAAAGAAAAAAGAAGATGAAGAATCATCAACTCCGATTAAAAATGATGAAACTTTATTATTAGAAGAAATTAGAGATTTATTAAAAGAAAAGAAAACAAAATAAAAAATACTCGAAAGAGTATTTTTTTATCTGATTAAATAACTAAATAATGCAAGAACTGAACCAGTAAACATTACAACAGCCATAATCCAACCAGTTATTTTTAAAATAATGCGTTGTCTTTCAACAGCAGTCATTTTCTTTTTAGGTTTCTTTTTAGTTTTTAAAGCTTCTTTTGCTTCAATTTCTTTTTGTTCTTTTTCTATTCTGATTTCTTCCTTTTGTGCTTCTACAGCAGCTTTGTTCTTAGGATTAATCTTTTTTGTTTTCTTCTTTGTCATAATACCTTCACCACCTTAAAACTATATCTAATTTATCATATTTTAGTACTTAAGTAAATAATATTTACTAGGTGAAACAATGAAAAAGAACATATATATATTTATTGTCGTAATATCATTTGTAGGATTAATAAGTGGATATAATTACTATAAAACATCTAATATAGATATTAATCAAAATATAAATATAGAAGAAACTATTACAAAAAGACCAAAAATTATAAAATATATAAAAGAACCTATAGAAATATTAACCTTTTCTATACTTATAATTCCATCAATAATAAATGTTATAAAAACATTTTATAAACCTTTTACTATTGGTTATTTAATAGCGTTTATAAAAGAAATAAACTTTAAATTATCATTACTATATAATCTTATATATCATATAATTCCTTATATATTAGAATTAATCTTAATATCAATTAGTATTAGAATAAGTATCAATATAATAAAATCTATATTCGTAAGAAAATTAAAGATAAATATACTTATAAAAAAATATATATTAATATCAATGCTATATTATATTTATGTATTACTAATATATATATTCTCAAATAATATTACTGCTTATATTTTATAATTATGTTATAATAAAAAAATAGAGGTGGTATAGATGGAAGCACTAGCAATAAGCGCAGCAAATTTAAATACAATCGAAGATAATATAGGTGCCGTTGCAGAAGAATTGAATGGTGTAATTACAAATGTATCAAATGTAAATGAACACGTTCATGAAGTAGATGAAAAAGTCTCATATTTAAACGATCAAGTAAAAGACTTAATATCAGAAATTCAAGAAAATACCACAATTACAAATGCTAGACAATCAATCATGTATAACAATGCTTTAATAGAAAAGAAATTTGGTTATTATGATAATGTTAGACGTAATACAATTTCACTATTAGATGTAATAGAAAATTCAAATATAAGTTTAGATTCAATCAATAATTTAAAAGAAAGTCTATTATTAAACAATCCTAATTATTGGTTAGCAAATGCATTAGCAGCTGTATCAAACTGGATATTAGATGATAAAGAAGGATGCTATAACGAATTAAATAATGCATTAAAAAAGAACGAAGAAAAAACATCATTATTTTTCTGTTTAATAAATTTAAAATTAGATAGACCAAGTGCATCTTTAGAATGGTTAAAAAAATACTTATCATTAGAAAATCCAATGCAATTAGATAGAGACTTCGTAACGATATTAGATTTAGTTGCAACTGGTGCATTTGGAGATAAAGCAAAAGAAGTAATATTTGATAAAATAACAAAATGGCATCATGAATTAAATAGTGAGCAATTATTAAAAGAGAATCAATTAAAAATATGGGCTAACTATATAGATAGTAAAATAACTTATGATGGAAGATTTGATCACTTATTTGGAATATCAGATTTCGGTCATATTATGAGTACAAATGCAATTGTAACAAGTACATATAAAGAAACATTAGATTCAATTAAAAGAATAAATATGACAAATTCATCTAACAAGAAAATAGATCAAATATTAGAAGAATTAATATATGAATATGAAACAAAAGAATACGAATATGAAAAAGATAATTTAAAAAATAAATTAATTATTGAATGTAATGGAGATAGAAAAAAAGCTGAAGAATTATTTAATAAAATGAATACTGTAGCTGAAACAGAGGTTGATTTATTAACTTTATTATCAAATCTAATTATTAATCATGAATATTATAGTATTAGCAACGAAACAAGAAAACTAGCTTTATCATTATCAAAAGAATATATAATTGAAGCATATAAAGTAGCTAATAATTCAATTAAAATAAAACCATATTATATTAATTACAATGGATTTAAAATAACTACTAAAGATGGAACAAATATAGACGAAGCTAAAAATACTTTAAATGTATATTTAAATGATACATATAATAGTGATGATAAAATATTATCAATTTCGTTATTAATAGCTAATATAGTAGGTATTGTAGGTATATGTTTTACATTAAATAATAAAATACTAAATACATTATTAATAATATTAGTAATCTTATCCAACATTATTATCTTATATAAGTTATATGATAGAAATAGAGTTAGAGAAATTGCTAAAAAGAAGGAATTTAATGCAAATATTAGACTAATAGAATCAGATATGGCTGAAGCTTATGATTATTACAACTATATTTTAGATAACAGCAAATTCTATAATGAATTAGAATACTATTTACAAAATATAGATAAAGAAGATTATATAAAGAGTAATGATGAAAGAAATATAAAAATAGGAGAGTAATATGAAAGAAGAACAAATCAAACCTATTGAAGAAGAACCAGTAAAAAAAGAAGTTCCTAAAAAAGAAACAACAAAACCTAAAAAGATAATCACAAAATTACCAGAATGGTCTATAGAACCACCTCTAGAATTTAAAAGAGGTAAATAATGACATACGAAGAATGGGTAAATAATATAGAAATTATAGAAAAAACTAATAATGAAATAATTTTAAAACAATTAGAAAATGAAATGATAAATGATGCAATTAATCATAATATTTCTGAGAAATTAAAACAAATGATAGATAAAAAATTTACAAACATAAATAATAAAGTTATAGCAGCTTTGGATGGGTTTTATGATGAAAATGAAGTAGATATAACAATGGTAAATTTAAAAAAAGAATTTAAATATTTAATGAGAATATGTAATTTAAAACAAATAGAAAATAGAGATTTAGTAATCGAAGAAATAAAAAATGGAATTAATGAAATATATAATATACTAGAAGAAAAAACACTAGGTTTTGATGATAGTGGAATGATAAATTTAATAATTAAAAATAATAGAATAAAATGGAGTGAATAATATGAATTATATCGAAGCAAAAGAAAAGTTGAATAGATATTTAAAAGCCAGAATACCAGTTATAATAGTTAATTCAATTGAAAAAAATAGAGTATTAAATATATTAAAAGATATTTCTAAAGAAAATGGTTCATCATTTAGTACATTTAGCTTATCTCAAGGGATTGTAGATTTAGAAACAAATAATATTATAAGTGAAGAAAAAACAATAATGAGTGCATTAGATTATATTTCTTCCGAATTGAAATATAAAGAAAATGGTAATTATGTATTATCAGATGTAGCAGATTTAGATACATCTACAAATGTATCAAGATTTTTATTAGATATTATTTCCAATGCAGAAAAACAATCTGGTGTAATAATATTAATAACAAATAGTAATGTATGGAATAATATAGCTAGATTAGGAATAAGTATGTCATTATCATATCCTAATGAAGAAGAATTAACTGACATTATAATCAAAACAATCAAACCTTATGAATCAAAATTAACTATTGAATGGGATATGAACGATTACAAAAAAGCTGCTCAATATTTACAAGGTTTGAGTGAAATGGAAGTTAAAAACGTTATATCTTCTCTAATAGTTACTGGAACAATAACAAAAGACCAATTAAAGGAATTAAAATACACTAAAAAATCTTTATTTAATAGTATTCCAGGATTAGAAGCGATTGATGTCGAAGAAGAATTTGAAATTGCAGGATTAGAAAATTTAAAAGAATGGTTATATGAAAAGAAAAATTTACTTGATCCTTCATATAAAGAAGAATTAAATAAAAGAGGAATAATTACTCCAAGAGGTTTATTACTTACTGGTGTTCCTGGATGTGGTAAAAGTTTATGTTCAAAAGCAACAGCATCAATTTTCAACGTTCCACTATATAGATTAGATCTTGCAACTGTCCAAAGCGAATATGTAGGTCAATCAGAAAGACAATTAAAAGAAGCTTTAGATATGGCTGAATATGTATCACCATGTGTGCTATGGATTGATGAAATAGAAAAAGGATTTAAAGATACAAATTCATCAGTAACAACAAAAATGATTGGACAATTCTTATTCTGGTTACAAGAATGTGATAAACCGGTATTTGTAATCGCATCATCAAATAGTGTAGAAGAATTACCTCCAGAATTAATAAGAAAAGGTCGTTTTGATGAAATATTCTTTGTTGACTTACCAAATAAAAAAGAAAGAAATGAATTACTAAAATTATACGCTAAAAAATATTTAAAAGTAAATTTAGGAGAACAATTAATTAGTAATTTAACAATAATAACAGAAGGATTCTCATCAGCTGATATTGAAGCAACAATGAGACAAATAGCATATAAACTAATTGCAAATAAAAACACTCAACTTACTGAAGAATTAATTACAAATGAACTAAGTAAAGTTGTTTCATTATCAAAGACAAATCCTGAAAAAATTAATAAAATTAGAGAATGGGGTAAAGAAAGAGCAATTAAAGCATCAAGAGAAGATTAAAAAATCTTCTTTTTTTATTCAAATATGTTATTATATTAATAGGATAGGAAAATGTATTATGAAGAAGTATGATAAATATAAAATTAAAAGTAATAATTATGTTAAAACTTTTTTCTTTGGATTTGTAATATTATCGTCTGCTTTTATATTCAGAACACAACTAATAAATGATGCTGAATTAAAAAGCGAAGAAACAGATCTTATTAAAAAAGTAGATACTGATTTTGATGAAAAAGAAATGATAGAAGAATTAGAAAATTACTTAACAGAAGGATTAACTTTTGCTAATTACAAAGGTATGTATCAAAGCGAAAATGTTAATAACAACTTAAATGATGAAGAAATGTTATACATTGCATATAAATATATATCAAAAGTAACTCCATTAAAAAACTATAAAGAAAAAATAGGTGAAAATACAATTAATTCATTTATCAATAAAAAAATATTAAGTAATACAGTATATAAAATATTTGGTAAAAATATTACTAACTATTCGTCATTTTTTATAGATGAACATAATATTTGTGAATACATTAATGAAGAATATGTTTGTTCGTACGAAAATACAGAAAATAATACATATGAAATAAAAAAAGAAATAGAAGATTATGCAATTTATAACGATAGAATTGTTATAGTTGAAAAATATATTTATAGAGATTATTTCTTAAATGAAATGTATACAAAAAAATACATTTCTACATTTGTTTTAAAAGAAAATAACTATTATTGGGATAATACAAAATTAGCATAAAAAAAGTTGAAAAAAATCAACTTTTTTTCTTTAAGAAAAAAATCTAATATGATATAATTATATAAAAGAAAATAGGTGTTAGGTGTATGAAGAAAAAAATTATTTTTTTTATAGCAACATTGTTGTTATTTCCTTTAAATATTTTTGCTTGTGATGTGCAAGTTGAATCAGTTTATCCAAATTATGATGTAAGTAATAAAGCGATAATAACAACCTTAAATAAAATATTTGGACTTAAATTGAATAGCATAAATCAAAATGTTTTATATGAAGTAACTCTAAATAATACTTGTGAAGATACAGCAACAATTACAGATATTGGATTAGAAGAATCTAATTATAAATTCTTTGATTATAGCTACAAAGGGATAGAAAAAAACGATCAAATTCCTGGTAAATCAAAAAAGGTGATATTCCTAAATGTTAGTACAAATAATGAAGCATATACTGATGGAGTACAAGAAGAATATTCATTATCTCTTGATTATACATATGATGTTGTAAAAGAAGATGAGCAAAAAGAAACACCAACAATTATTGAAAATATAATGAATCCTAACACAATTACAATGCCTTTAATAGCAATGATATTATTTATTATTGCGTTTACAATAATAACAGTAATTAAAAATAAAAAAATGCCTAACAAATTCATAAATCTAATATTAATCTTTATATTATCAACTATTTTAATTAATGTTGTTAATGCCTATGATATAAAAAGAGTAGTAGTAAGAGGAATAGTAAATTTTGATGAAAAATCAGCAGAAAATGCTTCAAAAGTTACAATAGATCCTAATGGTGGCCGATTAAATAATCGTAGTGATAAAATTAATATTTTAGTTGAAAACGGAACTACACTTGATTTAAGTGATGTTAAAAGAGAAAAAAATACATTAACAAATTGGGTATATAACGAAGGAGTTTTAAAAGACGATAAAATCACAATAAAAGAAGGAACTGTACTAGTTGCAAATTGGGAATTAACAAAACATAAATTAACACTAGATTTAAATGGTGGAACTTTAAATGATTCAACAGAAAACAAAGTAATAGAATTAACTGAAGATTCAACTTACGAATTAGAAAAACCAACAAAAGAACATTATAAATTCTATTCATGGGTAGAAACAACAAATACTAATAGTTTAAAAGATAATATAGTTACTATGAATACAGAAGATGTTGTTGTAAAAGCTATATGGTTAGATGATACTGATGAAGAATTTGTAGTTACATTAGATGCTAATGGCGGTGTTACACAACAAGCATTCTTAATAATCCATCGTGGAGATAATTACGAACTTCCTACACCAACAAAAACAGGATACACATTTGATGGATGGTATGATGAAAATGATAAAAAAATAACTAATAACGACGTATTTAACCAAATAGAAAATATTTCATTAAGTGCAAAATGGAATGTAAATAGTTATAATTTAACTTTAGATTACCAAACACCAGGAAAACAAAATAAAGTTAAAAAAATTGAATATAATACAATAATCGGAGAATTGGAAGAACCAACAAGAGAAGGATATATATTTGAAGGTTGGTTTGACAAAGATAATAATCAAATCGAAGAAGAAGATGTATACGATATTGCTCAAGATAAAATAATATATGCTCATTGGATTGCAAAAACATATTTATTAGAATTTGATGCTAATGGTGGAGTTGTATCAGACAATAACAAATCAGTAAAATTCGGAGAAATATTCGGAACATTACCTACACCAAAAAGAACTGGATATGATTTTGTCGGATGGTTTACTGAAGAAGAAGGCGGAACTCAAGTAAATTCGAACACAAGATTTGATAAAGCAAATAATCAAACAATATATGCTCATTGGAGAAACAGTAAAGAAACACCATATGTTGTTAAACATTGGCAACAAAAATTAAGTGGAGATGCTGAAAACGAAGATGAAAATAATTATGTATTAAAAGACACACAAAACTTTGTTGGAGAAACAGGATCTTTAATTGAACCTACACCAGAAAAATATGTAGGATTTAATACACCAGAAAAGAAACAAACAACTATTAACGCTGATGGAACAACTGAAATTAATTATTACTATAAAAGAAATAAACATATAGTAAATATTGAAACTACTTTAGGAGTAGAAACAGCTACTGAAACAAAAGAACACCTATTCGGAGAAGAAGTAGCAATTGATTATATTATTAAATCAGGATATTCATTTACATCAATTACAGGTGATTATAATGATTCAACATTTATAATGCCTGATAAAGAAGTAACAATAACAATTAACACAGCACCTAACAAATATACCGTTTCATTTGATACAAATGGTGGAACAATTAATAATAGAACAAAAGAAGTTACATACAATGAAACTTATGGAGAATTAGAATTTCCAAGAAGAACTGGTTATTCTTTTGATGGATGGTATACTGAATTAAATTATGGTACAAAAATTACAAGTGATACAAAAGTTGAAATAACAAATAATCAAACATTATATGCTCATTGGTCACCAAAACAAGTAAGTGTTATATTTGAAGCAAATGGCGGAACATTAAACATAAGTACAAACTATAGAACATTATATTATGGTGGAACTTATGGAACACTTCCAACAGCAACTAAAAAAGGATATACATTTATAGGATGGTTTACTGAAGAAACTAATGGTACTGAAATAACAACTTCTACATTAGTTCAAACTGAAAAGATGCATCAAATATATGCTCACTATAAACCAAATGAATACACTATAACATTTAATGCTGGTTATGGAACTGTAGAACCATTAACTAAAAAAGTTGAATACGAAGGAACTTACGGATTATTACCAGAAGCAACAAGAGAAGGATATTTATTTACTGGATGGTATACAGAAAATGATGAAGAGATAATACCAGAAAAGAAATATACATTAACAGATAACATTACACTATATGCTAAATATTCTAAAGATGCATATAAAGTTACTTTTGATCCTAATGGTGGAGAAATATCACAAAATGATAAAACAGTTACTTTTGATGAAAAATATGGTGAATTACCAAAACCAATATTAAATGGATACACATTTGGCGGATGGTACACAAATGATTCATGGACAAATCAAATAACAGAAGATACAACTGTAGCTACTGCATCTAATCATACTTTAATAGCTAAATGGAATGTTAATACATATACAGTTCATTACGATGCAAATGAAGGAACAGTAAATCCAGAATTTAAAGAAGTTCCATTCGCAGGAAAATACGGAGAATTAGCAACTCCAACAAGAACAGGATATACATTTGATGGATGGTATACAGAAAAAACATCTGGCGACATAGTTACAGATGAAACTAATGTAACTAAATATGAAGACCATACAATTTATGCTCATTGGACTGCAAATACATACACAATTAATTTCGATGGAAATGGCGGAACAACAAGTACTGAATCAAAAGAAGTAACATTTAATGAAGAATATGGAACATTACCTAATGCTTCAAGAGATGGATATATATTTGATGGATGGTATACAGAAACTACTAATGGCGAAGAAATTAATGAAACAACTGTAGTAGAAATAACAAATAATCAAACATTATATGCTCACTGGATTCCTAAACATTATGTAGTAACATTTGATTCAATGGAAGGAAATTTAACATCAGAAACAAATACAATTATTACTGAATTTGATAGTGAATATGGAGAATTACCAGAAGCAACAAAAGAAGGATATACATTTATAGGCTGGTTTGCAGACGATTATGAAGGACAAAAAATTGAAGAAAATTCTTTAGTTAAAATTGCTGAAATTCATACATTATATGCACATTATCAAGCAAATGAATATACTATTGAA
The DNA here is from genome assembly GCA_016296185.1 of Bacilli bacterium. Classification (GTDB taxonomy): domain Bacteria; phylum Bacillota_I; class Bacilli_A; order RF39; family UBA660; genus Coprovivens. The sequence continues at coordinate 26,737 of JAEDJT010000007.1, read as the reverse complement.
TTTGATACTAATGGTGGAACATTAGATAATGATGTTAAAAAAGTAACATACGATAGTCCATATGGAGAATTACCAATACCAGAAAAAGAAGGTTATACTTTCGAAAATTGGTTAGATGAAAATGATCAAATTATTACTTCAGATAAAACAGTAAAATTCACCGGAACTCAAACATTATATGCAACATATAGTAAAAATACATATACACTTAAATTTAATGCGTTAGAAGGTAGTGTAAATAAAGAATTTATATATGTAGTTTATGATGAAGAATATGGAGAATTACCTGAAGCAACAAGAACAGGATATACATTTGATGGATGGTATACAGATACTGAATGGACTACAAAAATAACAAATGAATCTATTGTTAAATTTATAAATACTCAAACATTATATGCTAAATATGAAGCAAATAAATATACATTGAATTACAATCCAAATGGTGGAACAGTTAATCCAGAAAGCAAAGAAATAACATATGATAGTTCTTATGGAACATTAGCAACTCCAACAAGAACAGGATATACATTTGATGGATGGTATACAAGAGTTAGCAACGGCGATGAAGTAACATCATCAAATATTGTAAATACTACAACTGATATAACAATTCATGCTCACTGGACACCTAACACTTACAAAGTATACTATAACGCTAATGAAGGAAATGTAGCAGAAGAATATAAGGAAGTTACATACGCTTCAATTTATGGCGATTTAGAAGAACCAACAAGAACAGGATATACATTTACAGGATGGTACACAAATAAAATAAATGGTACTAAAGTAAATGCTGATACAGAAGTTACAATAACTTCAAATCAAACTTTATATGCTCATTGGGAAGCAAATCAATATATAGTAACTTATAATACTGGTGAAGGAACACTTGATTCAGAAAATAATACAAAGGTAGTAACTTATAATGAAAATTATGGCGAATTACCAACAGCATCTAGAACTGGTTATACATTCAAAGGTTGGTATAATAGTGATGACGAAAAAGTTGAAAGTAAAACAAAAGTAACAATCACAGAAGGTCAAACATTATATGCTAAATATGAAGCAAATCAATATACAGTTACATTAGATCCTGGTTCAGGAACAGTTACTCCTAAAACAATTCAAGTAACATATGATGAGGTTTATGGTACATTACCACAAGCTACAAAATCTGGATATACATTCATGGGATGGTATGACAAAGATGGAAATCAAGTATTAGCATCAACAAAAGTAGAAATTACTAAAAACAGTACATTAACTGCTAAATTCTCAAATACAGCTTATATACTAACATTTGATGCTGGAGACGGAGAATGTAACGATACTGAAAAATTAATAGAATTTGATAAGCCATATGGAACATTACCACAAGCTCAAAGAGAAGGCTATATTTTCGATGGATGGTATACAGATACTGAATGGACAACTAAAATAGATGAAGAAACAATTGTAGATAAAACTGGCGCTCAAACACTATATGCTAAATATACAATTAAAACATTCGAAATTTCATTCAACGCATATGGTGGAACAGATGTTGATACAACAGTAATTGCAACATGGGGTTCAGAATACGGAACATTACCTTCATCAACAAAAACAGGATATACATTTGATGGTTGGTATAGAGCATTTGATGGAAATGAAAAAATTACATCAGATATGATAGTAGATGATTTAGGCGGTAATATAACACTATATGCTCATTGGACTGCTAATAAATATACAATCACATATGAAGCAAATGGTGGAGAATTAGAAGAAACATCTAAAGAAATCACTTATGATGAAACATACGGAACATTAGCTACACCAACAAAAACAGGATATACATTCCAAGGCTGGTATAGAGATTATAGTTTCGAAAGCAAAGTAGATCAAAATACTCCAGTAAATGAAACAAATAATATAACAATTTATGCTAAATGGAAAGCAAATGAATATACATTATTATTAAATCCAAATGGTGGTTCACTATCATTAGATGAAAAAACAATTACATATGATCAAAAATATGGTGAATTAATAGAACCTACAAAAGATGGATATACATTTACCGGTTGGTATACAGAAGAAGAAAATGGAGAACAAATAACATCTGAAAAGATAGTTAAAGTTTTAAATGATCAAACATTATATGCACACTGGACAGTAAATAAATATACAATAACATTTAATTCACAAGGTGGAACGTTAGAAAATAATAAAAAAGAAGTTACATATGATGAAGTATATGGAGAATTACCAGAACCAAGTATGGAAGGACATACATTTGAAGGATGGTATACAGATTCAGAAAATGGAATTGAAATAACAAGTTCTCAAACAGTAAAAATTAAAAATGATATCACTTTATATGCACATTGGACAGTAAATAAATATACAATTACATTAGATCCAGATGGTGGTCAAATTACAAATTCAACAATCGAAATCGAATATGGAGCAAATTATTCATTACCAGAACAACCAACAAAACAAGGATATACATTTTCAGGATGGTTCAGATATGAAAATCAAAATTATCAAGTAACAAATTCAACAATAATGAATGTTGCATCAAATCATACTTTAATTGCAAAATGGAGACCAAGAAAAGATACACCATATACAGTAAATCATTGGAAACAAAAAATTAACGGAAATAAAGATGATTATAATTCAGATAATTATGAATTAGATAATACTGAAAATCTTGAAGGCGAAACAGGTAATACTGTTAGACCAATAGTAGCAACATATGAAGGATTTACATCACCATCTGCTCAAAATTTAAAAATTTTAGCTGACGGAACCGCTTCAGTAGATTATTATTATACAAGAAATTCTTATGAACTTACTGTTGATGCTACAAAAGGTATAAAAACTAAAACTGAAAGTAGAACAGTATTATACGGTGAAGAAATAACAATTGAATACACATTAGAAGAAGGATATAGTTTTGATAAAATAACTGGAACATTCAGTAATACATCATTTACAATCCCAGCTAATGATGTAACAATTAATATTCATGCAATACCAAACAAGTATATTGTTAATTTTAATCCTAATGAAGGAATAGTAACTGAAACTTCTAGAGAAGTAACATACGATAGTACATACGGAACATTACCAATTCCAAATGAAAGAGAAGGTTATACATTCAAAGGTTGGTATACAAATACAAATTATAATACAAGAGTTTATGATGACGATATTGTAAAAATAACTTCTGATCAAACATTATATGCAAAATGGCAAGCCGTAACAGCAAATGTAACATTTGATGCAGGTAAAGGAACAGAAGTTGATGATGTAATTACAGTTACATATGATAGTGAATATGGTTCACTTCCAACATCAACAAGACCAGGGTATGAATTAGCAGGTTGGTATACAATAGATGGTGAAGAAGTAACAGAAAATACAATATCAAAAAATATAACTGATCAAGTATTATATGCTCACTGGAATTTAGTTGTAAATTCTGAAATTAAAAAAGTATCTGCATCATATACAGGAGAATATTATAGTCCTAATTATAAAAATAGAATTAAAACTATAACATTTGAAAATGATATAGATGTACCAGAAGATGCAATAATTTCATGGAATATGGGAGCAGTTGAAGAAGATTCAGTTAAAGCTTATATTAAATTAAATGAAACTTCAGATGAAAATAATAATTACTATGATTTATATATTCAAGGATATGATAAAGTAGTAGCAAATTCAGATAGTTCTAATTTATTTAGATCATTTGTAAAACTAGAAAAAATAAATAATCCAGAATATTTTGATACATCAAATGTTAAAAATATGGAATACATGTTCTATTCTGTAGGAAGTACTGCAGATGATGTAACATTAGACATTGGAAATTGGGACGTTTCAAAAGTAGAAACAATGTCTAATATATTTAATAATGTTGGAAATACAGCATATGGAACAGTTACAATTAATACTGAAAATTGGGACACATCATCAGTAACAAATATGAATCAAATGTTTGATGGTGTAGGAAGTTCAAGTAATATAGTTGATATAAATGTTTCAGGATTTAATACATCATCAGTTACAAATATGAGTAATATGTTTTATAAAACTGGTATGAATGCATCTTCAATTGAAATTGATGTATCTAATTTCGATACTTCAAAAGTTAGAAATATGAATAACATGTTCTTTGGTGCTGCGTTAAATGATACAGACTTCACATTAGATGTATCAGGATTTGTAACAGATAACGTTGAATCAATGGGTGGAATGTTCACATCAACTGGTAGATCAAGTACTATTTATCAATTAGATGTATCTAATTTCAATACAACTAAAGTAATTGATACATCTTACATGTTCCAAAATGCAGGATTATCAAATCCAAACTTCACATTAGATGTATCTAGATTCAATACAGCTAATGTAATTAATACATCTTACATGTTCCAAAATGCAGGTAAGAATAGTACAGTATTTGATTTAAATGTAGCAAATTGGGCAGTATCATCTGTTAAAAACATGTCTCATATGTTTGATAGTGCAGGACAAAAGAGTACTATAATGAACTTAGATGTATCTAAATGGAGTCCAATTAATGTAACAGATATGTCATATCTATTTGCTAACGCTGGTGAAGAAAGTACATTAATGAATTTAAATGTATCAAATTGGACAACAGATTTAGTTGTAAATATGTCATATATGTTTGATAGTTGTGGTAAAGCAAGCCCATATATGTCATTTGATTTAAGTAATTGGAATACAAACAATGTTACTGATATGTCTTACATGTTTAGAAATGCAGGTTACTCAAACCCTGACTTCGCATTAATTGTTGAAGGTCCAAATTGGAAGACAAATAAAGTGACAACAATGGAAGGAATGTTCGAAGGAACTGGACACGAAAGTGAAACATTCAATTTAAGTGTTAATTCATGGAATACAGCAAATGTAACAACAATGAAAAATACATTTAAAGAAACAGGATATTCAAATCCAAACTTCACATTAAATTTATCTAAATGGACAATAGAAAGAGTAAATACAATGGAAGGAATGTTTAACCAAACAGGACATGCAAATAATAACGTAGAAATTGATATTTCAAGTTTTGTACTAACAGGAAGTATTAATTTAAATCAATTTGCAGTTACAGATAATTCAATGGTATTCTACATAAATGATTCATCAAGTAGAAACGAATTAATATTAGAAAACTATCCAAATGTAACATTCCAATCTAAATAAAACAAAATAGCATTATTACTTAAAATAATGCTATTTTCTATTTGATATTTACTTGACACTTTTGCTGTAGAAATGTATAATTAAATTATGTAAAATAATTGAAGGGAATTGGTTACAATGCGTAAATTAAATGACTTATTTCAAGAATTAGGAATATCTAAGGTAAGATTAGCAAAATACTTAGGAGTATCAAGACAAATGGTTTATAACTATTTAGAATTAGAAGATCTAAATAAATGGCCAAAAGAAAAAAAGATACTTTTATATAAATTATTAGATATTGAAGATAGTAAAGAAATTGAAACTATTGATGTTAGTACTGAATACTTAATGAATGTTGAAAATAGACTTAATCAAGGAGTAAAATCATCTTCTGAATTAGAAAATGGTTTAGACCTAAAAGGATTAAACAAAGAATCACAAGTATTATTAAGTGATATTACATACTTATTAAAAGAAAAATTATCAGATGATGATGAAGAAAATTATTATGCAATTCAATATTTATACCATTTATTACAATCTTTAGATAATGTTCCTGAAATTAAATATATATTTGGATATATGAGTAAAACAACAGGTTTTACAAATCCAGAAGAATACAAATTCCAAGAAGATAAACAATTTATTTTTGAAGGTATTTTATATTCTGCATTAACTTTATACAATAATGGTGGAGCTTCACGTTCTAAATTAACTGAATCTCATAAGAGATTCGTTCAAGAAATAGAACAAAAAAATGAAGAAAAACTATCAAGAACACAACAATTAAATACAATTAAAATTCAAGCGTTAAGAGAATTAGGATATACAGAAATTAATGAAACTAATGCTGCTGAAGTATTTGAAAAAATTGCAGAAATTCAATCAAGAAAGGTTTAATCCTTTCTTTTTCTATGATAAAATATTTCATGGAGGGTAGAGTTATGAAATATGATATAGCAATTATAGGTGCTGGACCTGGAGGTTTATTTGCTGCCTATGAATTAATTAATAAAAATAATAAATTAAAAATAGCTTTAATGGATAAAGGATTTTTAGCAGATAAAAGAGTATGTCCAATGGCTGCAAAAGGATTAGAATGTCAAAATTGTAAACCATGTGCGATACTGTCAGGATTTGGTGGAGCAGGAACATTCTCTGATGGTAAATTAAACTTTATACCTAAATTAGGAAAATCAGATTTATTTAAATATATGGGTAGAGAAGAAGCTTATAATTTAATAGATGATACAGAAAAAATATTCAATGAATTTAAAATGGATGCTGAAGTATATCCGTCAAATATGGATGAAGCTAAGAAGATAAAAAAAGAAGTATCTAAAGAAGGTGCTGAACTTTTAATCATTAAACAAAAACATCTTGGATCAGATAATCTTCCAACATATATTAGTGATATGACTAATTACTTAATTGATAAAGGAGTAGATGTATTCCCTAATTGCGATGTAACAGATATAGTAAAAAAAGATAATACATACGAAGTTGTATATAATAAATTTACAAAAGAAGATAAAATTGAAGCAGAATACGTAATTGCATCACCAGGAAGAACTGGAGCAAAATGGGTACAAGAATTTGCAGATAAATATAATATCGAATATTCATCTCAAAGTATAGAAATTGGTGTAAGAGTAGAATGTAGAAAAGAAATATTAGAAGATATAACAAGTATTATTTATGATCCTACAATCTTCATAAAAACTGATACATACGGAGACGAAATAAGAACATTCTGTACAAATCCAGGAGGATACGTAGCAAAAGAAAACTATGAAGGATATATTTGCGTTAACGGACATGCATTAAAAAATAAAAAAAGTAATAATTCAAACTTTGCATTTATTTCTAAAGTTAATCTAACACATCCTACTACTAATACAAGAGATTATGGGGAATCTATAGCTCATATAGCATCTGTGTTAGGAGCAGGAAAACCTATTGTGCAAACATTAAAAGATTTAAAATTAGGACGTAGAAGTGAATGGCATAGAATAGAAAAAGGTTTTATTGAACCAACATTAAAAGACTGTGTTGCAGGAGATTTAGCATTAGTTATGCCACATAGAATAGTAACTAACATAATTGAAGGATTAGAAAAATTAGATAAAATAATTCCAGGTGTAGCTAATGACGAAACATTATTATATGGTCCAGAAATTAAATTCTTCAGTAATGAAATTAAGACAGACAATAATTTCAAAATAGAAAATGAAAATATATATTTTGTTGGTGATGGAGCCGGAAAAGCTGGAAATATTGTTACAGCAGCAGCAACAGGAATTGTAGCAGCAAGAGATATAATACATAAAAAATAAGATGGGTATTCCATCTTTTTTTTATTAATATAATATGCTATAATGTTATAAGAATAGATAAGTGTAGATACATATAAGGAATAGTGGTAAAAATGAGAATAAAAAAAGGGAAAAGTTTATGTTTTGCATCTGCTAAAGGTGGCGTTGGAAAAACAATAAATATATTAAATTTAGCAGGTATATTTGAACAATTACAAAAAAGAGTATTAGTAATTGACTTAGATTTATATAGTGGTGGAGTATCTGTATCATTAAATAAAAACACAGATAAAAGTGTATTTAATATGGTTGAAGATATGATCAACAACAGATATCAAGATATTAAAGATTATGCATCATCATACGATAACTATATCGATATATTAGCAGCACCAAAAGATCCACGTGATGCTGGGAAAATTGACGCTAAATATTTAGAAGAAGTTATAAAAAAAGCAGAACTAAATTATGATGTAGTATTAGTAGATACAAACCACGCTCTAAATGATATAAGTTTAGTAGCAATGCAAACTTGTGATCAAATATTATTCTTAACTACAAATGATCCAGTAGATTTAAAAAACTTAAAAACATTATTAGCAATATTTAAAGATTTAGAAATTAACAATTACAAAGTTTTACTAAATAATAGTAGAGATCCATTTAAAGATTACTTTAGTATGTATGATATAAAACATATATTAAAACATAATATAGATTACACATTAAGTACAGGATTATTCTTGAAAGAAATAGAAAATCATATAATGAACGGAATAATAATTACATTAGATAAAAAATTTGCTGATGTAATGCCTAAGGACTATCAAACATTCCTTGTTATAGCAACAGATTTATTAGGAGATGATATTAATGAGTAAAAGTTTATTAGAAGCATTTAATATAAAAAGTAAACCATTAAATCATACTTCAATTGATTATAATGTATTTAAAGATAAAGAACTTCTAGAAGAATTCAGAATAAAAATATTAGAAGACTTAAGCGATAAAGGATTTACTAATCAAACAATTAGTGGAGATTTAATTAATAGCGAGATTGACGAAGTAACATACAGTTACGATTTAACTATTTCAGAGAGAAGTTATTTATATAATTTAATAGATGGTGAAGTAAATGGTTATGGACCAATTACAGAATTATTAGAAGATGATAACATCACTGAAATCATGGTTAATAGCCCTAAAGATATATATATTGAAATAGATGGTGTATTAAGAAAAGACGAATCAATTTCATTTGTTAATGATGAACATATAACTAGAACAATTGAAAGATTAATAGAATCATCAGGAAAAACAATTGATATAAATAATCCAATGGTTGATGCAAGATTAGAAAATGGAAGTAGAATTAATGCTATTATTCCACCATTATCTAAGAATCCAATAATTACAATAAGAAAATTCAAAAAAAGTATTGTTGATTTAGATACATTAGTTGGAAATGGGACATTAACTCCATATATGGCTGATTTCTTAGAAGCAGCAGTAAAAGCTAAATTAAACATTATTGTAAGTGGAGCTTCATCTGCAGGAAAAACAACATTATTAAATATTTTAAGTAATTTCATTCCTGAAGATGAAAGAATAATCACTATCGAAGATGTATTAGAATTAAATCTAAAACAAAACAATGTTGTATCATTAGAAACAAAACAATCTAACTATGAAGGAATTGGAGAAGTTACAATTAGAGATTTAGTTAGAAATAGTTTACGTATGAGACCAGATAGAATAATTATTGGTGAAGTAAGAGGTCAAGAAGCATTTGATTTATTACAAGCTATGAATACAGGTCATGATGGTTCAATAACAACATTGCATGCAAATGGTTGTAAAGATGCTATCAATAGATTAGAAACAATGATCTTAATGGATGGATTAGAAATACCAATATCAGCTATGAGAGAATATATTAATAATGCAATTGATATTATTGTTCATATTACTCGTACAAGAGATGGTAGAAGAAAAATAACAAATATCAGTGAAGTAACTGCCGTTAAAGATGGAGAAATAGTAATAAATACTATATTCGATTTTAAAGCAGACGGAATAAATGACGATGGTGTAGTTCAAGGAGAATTTAAATTATATCCTGGAAGACCAAATTGTTTAGATAAAATAGAAGCCGCTGGTATTACAGACCTATCAAATATTTTTAAAAGAGGTCGTAAAAGTTAAGGAGGTATAAACCTTGAATAATATAGATACAAAATTCATATTATATATAGTTGCAATATTACTTATAATTGCAACTATATATATTCTATATAAACTATTATTATCATTTAGTAGAACAAAAAGAATAGAATTATTCTCTATTGATAATAAAGAAGATTTTAGTTTAGAACAATCTATATATAAAACAATAAATAATATCTCAAAAATTTTAAAACAATTAATAGTATTTAATCCTATCGCAAATACTTATGAAAAATATATTAATAAAAATAGTAAAATAAAAGAAGGAATGGATATTTTTACTATTAAAATATTAATAACATTACTATTCATTATAATCTATATATTTAGTATAGGAATTAACAAACAAGATTTTAATACTATTATCATGTTAGTATTTATGATTATTGGATTCATATCACCAGATATTTATTATCAAATAAAACATAAAATACATAAAGAAACAATTGATGATCAAATATTAAGAGTAATAATAATAATGAATAATTGTTTCAAAGCAAATAAAAGCATGGAACAAGCAATAAATGATGTAATAGAAAGATTAAATGGACCAATTGAATTAGAATTTAGAAAAGTACTATATGATACAAAAATAGGTTTTACTCCATCAGAAGCAATGATGAGAATGTATCAAAGAACAAATATAGAAACTATAAGAACAATCTCATTAGAATTAGCTTTAATTAATAAAAGTGGAGCTAACATAATAAACATATTTGAACAACTAGAAAAAGATATAATAGAAGATAGAAAACTAAAATTAGAATTAAATAATATAAGAAAAGTAAACTCATTCTTCTATCTAATATTTATGATATTACCTATAATAATATTTACAGTATTAATAATAACTAACACAGAATATTTAAAACTATTTAGTACTAAATATGGTTCATTATTAGCAATTGCAGAAGTAATAATATATTCAATATACTTATATATAATAGCTAAAATGATAAGGAGGAGATATTAATGAATACTACTTCAAGTAGAATTTATAGTAAAAACTCACTATCAAAAATAGGACGCAAGATAAACTATTTAGGTTTGAAAATAGATTCAGCATCATTTAATGGTTTAAGATTAAGTACATCAATAATCTTATTTGGTATACTAATATTTATAAATTATAGCTATATATATGCACCATTATTTATAATTACTTATTATATACTATTTGAATATATCTTATTAGATATGAATATAGTAAGAAGAAGAAAAAAACTAGAAAATGCTGCAATAGAATTTTTCCCATTATTCTTATTAAATTTAAGTAGTGGTAGGAATATTAAAAAAGCAATAATAAGTACATGTGAGTTATTAGAAGATAATTATTTAGCAAAAGAATTTAATAAAGTAATAAATGATACAACTATTGGAAAAACATTTGAAGAATCACTAAAAATGATGACTACAAGAGTTCCAAGCGAAATAATAGTAAATATAATTTATTCAATATTAGAAGCAAATAAATCTGGTAACGGATTAAACAATAGTATCAATGAACAAATAGATTATTTAAAAAATATAAAAACAAATAAAATAATAAATAATCAAAAATATGTACCATTAAAAATGCTAGTAGTTTTTACTATTTTTACAATGATAATGATAAGTATAATGGTTATATATAAAATGAAATTTTAAAGACCTAACGGTCTTTTTTATTGCTATAAAATATATGTAGTGATATTATAAAGGTGAGAATATATGATATATATTCTATCATCGGTGAATTGCTTTATATGTAAGAAAAGAGAATGGATATGAAGTTAACCAAACAAGAAAAAGAACTAATTATCGCTTCAAAAATCAAAAAATATGCTAATTATGAAATGATTACTCAACCATTAATAACTGAATTAGTAGAAATGTTTTCAAAAGACAAAGTAAACTTTCACGGAATAACAGTTGATGTAAATGAAGGGATGAGTGGTATAGCTGATAATATTGTAGTAAGCATGAAAGTTGATGAAGTATTAAATTTATATTTATGTAAAAAAGCTAAAAAAGATGATGATTTATTACTACAAATGACATTAGATAAACAACCATTATTAAAGAAAATAGAAAACAAATTAACTGGAAATTGTTATGATAAAGATGACGCATTAATGGATGCAATTCTTCAATATCCAGGAGTATTTAATTTTGATATATGGATATTACATTACGTAAGAAGCAAGGTAAATGGAAAACCATTAGATTTAATAAAACAAGAAGAAAATAAATTAGTATTAACTAAAAAAAGAAAAAAGAAATAATAAAGACCGTTTGGTCTTTTTTTAATAATCCTAATTTGATATAATATTTGAAGAATAGAGGTGTGAAAATGAATAACAATTATACAAAAAATATAATTATAACAGCATCAATCACAGCATCTATTTTTTTATTTTTATTATTCTTAATATACGTAATATATTGTTATGGATTCTATGATAAAAATTTAAAAAATGAGTTAATAAAAAACTATAATAATTATAAATATGATTACATATATGAGCATCTAGAACAAAATGACGATTACTTAACAAGAGAAAATTATAACAATGTGATCAATAATACTTATGATTATAATAATATAAAAAAGTTATATGAATTATATTATACAAATTCTTTTAGTGAAGATGAATTTATAGATAGATATTATTATGGAAATAAACATATAAATGATGAATCATTCACTTTTATTAAAGAAGGAAAAACAACAATTACAAAAAGATCAGATATTAAATATAATCAAATTAAATTAAATAACAAAAATAATAATACAACTTTCGGAATTATAAATAACATTAAATTAAAAATTGATGATGATAGTCTTATTTATATAGATAATCAAGGTATCACTTGTGATAAAGAATGTACAATAGATAAAATATATGGTGGTATACATACAATAAAATATATCAAAAAAGATTTTACTTTCTTTGGACTAATAAATATAAAAGAAGATAATCAACTAGTAGAAATGAATAAATTAGATACATTAGTTGTATTAGAAAAAACTGGAACAATAACTACTAATGGAATGAATAAAAATAACAATAAATTAATACCAGGAAAATACATACTTGAAGCATGTTATTTAACAAGTTCATGTCCATCTCCAAGATATACATATATAATACTAAAAGAAGATAATACTGTTGAATTCTATACTTATATAACATTAGATATGGCAGGAGATACATATTATGGAGTATATACTCAAAACAATGGATTTTTAATTACAAAATTTACTAAACATACATATAGAGTACATGATTATGATACAATGCAATCTACTGATATAGATGTTGATACAGATATAAGCTATACATACAAAATATTAGAAGATAATAAATTTCAAAATGACATGTATAAATTTACTTTTAAAGAACAAATTATCCAAGAAGAAGATACAGAAGAAGAGGAATAATTTGTTCTTTTTATATAACTAAGTACAAATGTATGATATAATTAAATCGTTAAGGATGTGATAACATGTATAATTACATTACAGGTATAATTGATTCATATGGTCCAAATTATATCAGTTTAGAAAATAACGGAATAGGATATATGGTATATGTACCAAATCCATATTCATATAAAGAAAAAGAACAATATAAAGTATATATATATCATCATATAAGAGAAGAAGAATCAACGTTATATGGTTTTAAAACAGAATCAGAAAGAAATCTATTTTTAAAACTAATTAATGTAAAAGGCGTTGGTCCTAAACTAGCATTACCTATTTTAGCTTCTAATCCAGATGCAGTATATGATGCTATCGAAAGAGAAAATATATTATATTTAACAAAATTTCCAAAAGTTGGAGATAAAGTAGCTAAACAAATTATTTTAGATCTAAAAGGAAAATTAGCTCAAAAAGAAAATGATTTATTTGCCAATGATAATCTAGATGAATTAACAAACGTATTAGAAAGTCTTGGATATAAAAAACAAGATATTAAAAAGATACTTCCACAAGTTAATAAAGGAAATACAGTTGAAGAGCAAGTAAAAGAAGCATTAAAGCTATTAATGAGGTAACTTATGAGAATTGGAGTAGATATTGATGATACTATAGCTAATACACACGATATGTTAATGGAAACAGCTATAAGTTATGATAAAGAATTTGTTGAAGGAAGAGGATTTAGAAATAAAGATGCTTATAAATTCAACGAAATATTTTATTGGAGAACAGAAAACGTTAAAAACTTTTTCAAATATGTAGCTAAATCAAAAATGTTTTTAAATATTGAACCAAAAAAAGATTCAATAAAATATATAAATAAATTAAAAGAAGAAGGTCATAAAATATTCTTTATTACAAGAAGAAATAGTAAAGGTAGTAGTAAAGGATGTACTAAAAAATGGCTTAAAAAAAATGGATATAAATACAATAAAGTTATAATGGATTGCGATGAAAAAGGCGAAATGTGTAAAAAGAAGAAAATAGATTTATTTATTGATGACTCTTCAGTTCACATATATGAAGCAATGGCGGAAAATATTGATGCTTTATTAATGGATACACCTCGTAATAGAGGGGAAAAGAAATTAAAAAGGGTTAAAGGATGGAAAGAAATATATAATTACATAAATAAGAAGGTGAATTAATGGCAAGAATAATAGATGGAGAAAAAATGGATATAGATCAATTCGATCAAAATATTAGACCATCTAGTTTAGATGAATATGTAGGTCAAACAGAAATAAAAGAAAACCTTAGAGTATTCATAAAAGCTTGTAAAATGCGTGATGAAGTTTTAGATCATGTGTTACTTTATGGCCCTCCAGGATTAGGTAAAACTACATTAGCTCATATTATAGCTAACGAAATGGGAACAAAAATTAGAACAGCGTCTGGACCATCAATTGAAAAAAGTGGAGATTTAGCTGCTATTCTATCAACTTTAGAACCAGGAGATGTTTTATTTATTGATGAAATTCATAGAATCCCAAGATATATAGAAGAAATACTTTACCCAGCTATGGAAGATTATGTATTAGATATAGTAATACCAAATCAAGATGGAACATCAAGAAATTTAAGAATAGATTTACCACCATTTACATTAGTTGGAGCAACAACTAGAGCTGGTGATATATCAGCACCATTAAGAGATAGATTTGGTATTATAAATAAATTAAATTACTATAACGATGATGAATTATATCAAATAATAAAAAGAACAAGTAATGTTTTAAATATGCCTATATCTGATGATGCAGCAAATGAATTAGCTAAAAGAAGTAGAAAAACACCACGTATAGCTAATAGATTATTTAAAAGAGTTAGAGACTTTGCATTAGTATTTGAAGAAGATGAAATAACTCTTGAAACTGCTCAACAATCATTAAATAGATTAAAAGTAGATGAATTCGGATTAGATCAAACAGATATTCAATACTTAGAAGCATTAATAACAAGATTTAATGGAGGACCTGTAGGAGCTCAAACAGTAGCAACATCAATTGGAGAAGAAATAACAACAATTGAAGATGTAGCAGAACCTTATTTATTACAAGAAGGATTCATAAAAAGAACCCCTAGAGGACGCATTGCAACAGAAAAAGCATATAAACATTTAAGGATAGAATATCCAAATAAAGAAAAATAGGTATCACATAATGATACCTTTTCAAATGTATTGAAATTTGATATAATTATATTGTACTTAGAGAGGTGTATATTATGGATGATAAAACAACTACATTTGATGTAAATGTTATCAAAAGAAAACTAATTTCTGTAACTCTTCAAGAAGTATATGAAGCACTAAAAGAAAGAGGATATAATCCAATTAATCAATTAGTTGGTTATATTATTTCAGGTGATCCTGGATATATTTCTAGTTATAAAGATTGCCGTGCTAAAATATTAGAATTTGATAGAGCAGAAATTACAGCCATATTATTCGAAGATTACTTAAACAGATGAGATGTTTAGGTTTAGATTTAGGTACTAGAACATTAGGATTAGCTATGTCCGATAAATCAAATATGATTGCATCACCATACAAAGTACTAAGATGGGATGGAGAAGACTATGAATTATTATTCAAAGATTTAGATTCAATCATAAACGATAATTCGATAACTGATTTAGTTTTAGGATTACCTAAGAATATGAATAATACACTAGGTTTTGCTGCTGAAAGAAGTTTAAAATTTAAATCAGCATTAGAAAAAAGATACAAATTAAAAGTAACTTTAATAGATGAAAGACTTTCAACTGTTGAAGCCACTAACTATCTTTTAGAAGCCGATGTAAGTCGTAAAAAAAGAAAAAAAGTTGTAGATGGTATTGCTGCAAGCATTATACTTGATACATATTTAAAAATGAAAGGTGAATAATTATGAACGAAAAAAAAGGCGTATTTACAATAGTAAATGATGAAGGAAAAGAAATAGAATGCGAAATACTATTTACATTTGATTCTGACGAAACAAAGAAAAGTTATATAGTATATACTGATAATACATTAGATGAAGAAGGAAGTACTAAAGTTTTTGCTTCAGTATATGATCCAACTGGACAAAATCCATCTTTATTACCAATAGAAACTGAAAAAGAATGGCAAGTAATTGAAAATATCTTATCATCTGTACAAGAAAAAATAGACGAAGCTGCTGCTAAAGCAGAATAATATTTTAGTGAAGAAAATTATAATTATACTCAGTTGTATATTTTCTTTTTTTTGTATATGTTTAATAGGATTAGTTACGTGGTATAGTCTAAGTTTAAAACCTGTAGGAAATGATCAAACAATTGAATTTGCAATAGATCCAGGAACTCCTAGCAAAATAGTTATAGATAATCTATATAAAAAAGGATTAATAAAAAGTAACAAAGCAGGATATATATTTATAAAATTAAATAAATATAATCTTCAAGCAGGATTATATGAATTAAACACAAATATGACTATAGAAGAAATGTTAACTAAAATTAACAAAGGTGAAGTAATAGATAATTCAATAAAAGTTACTTTTATTGAAGGACAAAAATTAACAAATTTTGAACCAAGTGAAGACGGAAGAGTCGTTGAAGAAGGAGTAAAACTAAAAAGTTTTGCTAAAACAATAAGTGCAAATTTTCCATATACAGAACAAGAAGCAGTAGAATTAATGACAAATGAAGAATATATCAAAGAATTAATTGAAAAATATTGGTTCTTGACTGATGATATATTAAATGATAAATTATATTACGCACTTGAGGGCTATCTAGCACCAAATACATATTCATTCAAGAAAGATGCAACATTAAAAGAAATAATTGAAAGATTATTAGATGGTACAGATGCTATATTAAAAGAGCATAAAAAAGATATAGAAGATAGTGAATATACAATTCACGAAATAATTACATTAGCTAGTATTATAGAAAATGAAACTGGTTCACAAACTGCAAATGCAGATGTAAAAGATGTTAGAGCAGCAATAGCTGGAGTATTCTATAATAGACTAGCAATTGGAGAACCATTAGGTAGTGATGTAACTACATATTATGGTGCAAAAGTAGAAATGGCAGATAGAGACTTAATTAAAAATGATAGATTAGGTATAGATGAAATTAATACTTATACACCATATAATACTAGAGTTAAAACAGGTTTACCGATAGGTCCAATCTGTGCTCCAAGTAAAAAATCATTAGAATCTGCATTAAAACCAGAAATTCATGAATATTTATTCTTTGTAGCAGATAAAAATGGAAAAACATATTTTACCAAAAACTCTGAACAACATAATAACAAAATAGCTGAATTAAAAAGACAAGGTTTATGGTACGAATATAAATAGAGGTGAGATCATGAGAGATCAAATTATTCAAATGGAAGAATATGCAAAAGAGCATAATGTTCCTATAATTGAAAAAGAATCAATAGCTTTTATAATGAAATTTATTAAAGCAAATAATGTTAATGAAATATTAGAAATAGGTAGTGCTATTGGATATTCATCAATATTAATGGCAAGCGTTAAAGAAGATGTTAAAGTTACAACTATCGAAAGAGACAACGAAAGATATATGGAATGTCTTAAAAACGTTAAAAAATGTAACATGCAAAACAAAATCGACGTTGTATGTCAAGATGCTTTAGAAGTAAATTTATCAGGAGTAAGCTATGATTTAATATTTATTGATGCAGCTAAAGGACAATATACAAAATTTTTTGAAAAATATAAATATTTCTTAAAACCAGGAGGAGTTATTATAACAGATAACTTAAAATTCCATGGACATGTTGGAAATAGAGATAAAATTGCTAGTAGAAATCTAAAACAACTAGTAGGAAAAATTGAAAATTACATAGATTTCTTAAAAAATAATGATGAATTTGAAACTAAATTTTATGATGTTGGAGACGGCTTATCTGTAAGCATTAGAAAAAATGAAATCTAATATACTTATTTATGTAGATAATATCGAACATATAAGTGATTATAGAAAAGCAGGAATTTCTGCTTTTCTTTTCGCTTTAAAAGATTATTCTATTGGATATAATACATATACATTAGAAGAAATAAATAAAATTGAAGTTTCAAATAAATACATATTATTAAATAGAGTTTTAGACTGCAAAGATATAGATAAATTAAAAGAAATATTACCTAATTTTACCAATATAAAAGGAATAATATATGAAGATATTGGAATATATCAACTAATAAAAGAATTAAATATAGATATAGAATTAATACAATTTCAAAACCATTTCGGAACAAATACTTCTAGTTTGAATTTTTGGTTAGATAGAGTAGATTCAATATTTGTATCAAATGAATTAACTAAAGACGAAATATCAACTATTTTAGAAAATGTTAAAAAACCAGTATGTTTACATTTATTCGGATATAATCAAGTAATGTATTCAAGAAGAAAACTATTAACTAACTGGTCTGAAGAATTTGATATTCCATATAAAAATACAAATATAATAATTGATAAAGCAACAAAAGTTGGATTTAGAGCAGTAGAAAACGAATATGGTACAGTAATGTATTCAGAAAGAATATTTAATGGAAAAGAATTAATAAATAAAGAAAATGTTAAGTATTTTTATATAAATACAATGATGATTGATCATAATGAAGTAATGGATTTTATTAATAATATAAATTCACATTATAGTAGTAATGAAGATAATGGTTTCTTAGAAAAAGAAACAATTTATAAATTGAAAGAGAGGGCTAAATAATGGAAAGATTAGAATTATTAGCTCCAGCTGGAGATTTAGAAAGATTAAAAATAGCATGCTTATATGGTGCTGATGCAATATATATTGGTGGTCAAAACTATAGTTTAAGAGCAAATGCCTTAAACTTTAGTATAGATAATATAAAAGAAGCGTGTGAATTTGCTCATAAATTAAATAAAAGAGTATACGTTACAGTAAATATAGTATTTCATGACAAAGATTTAAAAGGATTAGAAGAATACTTAAAACAATTAGATGAAGTTGGTGTAGATGCTATTATTGTATCTGACGTTGTTGTAATGGAATTGTGGAAAAAGTTAAATCTAAAACTAGAATTACACGTAAGTACACAAGCAAGTAGTTTAAATTATGAAGTAGTAAAATTTTATAAAGAATTAGGTGCAACAAGAGTAGTTTTAGCAAGAGAAGCATCAAAAAGTGACATAAAAAGAATAAAAGATGAAACTAAAATAGAACTAGAATGTTTTGTTCATGGTGCAATGTGTACAAGTATAAGTGGAAGATGTGTTTTATCAAACTACGCTACTTTAAGAGATAGTAACAGAGGTGGCTGTGCTCAAGTATGTAGATTTATATTTGATGCAGATAACACAGATAAAGTATTCAGTATGACACCAAAAGACTTAAATATGGTATCTAATATAAAAGAAATGATTAATGTTGGAGTTAACTCATTTAAAGTTGAAGGACGTATGAGAAGTGTATATTATATTGCTACAGTAATCTATGTATATAGAAGATTAATTGATATGGTAGTAAATAATACATTAAATGAAGCATATGTTGAATATTATTTAAATATATTAAATAGATGTGCAAATAGAGATAGTACAGATCAATTCTTTAATAAATTACCAGGTAAAGAAGAACAATACTTCTTAGGAAGAGATGAAATAAGTAATAAAGACTTCCTTGGTATTGTAGATAAATATGAAGATGGAATGGTTACTTTAGAACAAAGAAATTATTTCAAACCAGGAGATGTGGTAGAATTCTTTGGACCAAATAAAGAAGCAATAACATTTACTATACCTGAAGAATTGTTTAACGAAGACGATAAACCTATTGATGTAGCTAATCATCCTAAGATGATAGTTAAATTCAAATGTCCTATTGAATTAGAACAATATGATATGATGCGTTTAAAAGTGTTTGACATTTCGTCTTTTATGTAGTATCTTTAAAAAGACATTTTGAAGGAGATGCTAAATATGGCAATAGAAGAAATTTTACTAACTGCAGAAGGATATGCAGAATTAGAAGCTGAATTAAATGATTTAAGAGTTAATAAGAGAGCTGAAAATGTTCAAGCAATCAAAGAAGCAAGAAGTCATGGAGATTTATCAGAAAACTCAGAATATGACGCTGCTAGAGATGAACAAGCAAAAATTGAAGCAAGAATTCAAGAATTAGAATATAAACTTGAACATGCAACTATTATTGATAACAAAGATAAATCAACTGTTAATGTTGGATCTGAAGTTACAGTAATTTATGTTGACGATAATGAAGAAGATACTTATTACATCGTTGGATCATTAGAATCTGATCCATTCGAAAATAAAATAAGTAACGAATCACCAATTGGATCTGCCTTAATCGGTAAAAAGAAAGGTGACATTGTTTCAGTAGAAGGCCCTAATGGTTCATACAACGTTAAAATTAAAGAGATAGCATAATGTTATCTTTTTTTTAAATCAATATTAAAGTGTTGTAATTTTATCAATAATTCGCTATAATACTATAAGTTGAAAAGGAGTGACATATCGTGAAAAACGTACATGTTAAAGAAGTAGAAATTAAAGGTGCTGATTGGGAAAAAGTAATCGATACAGCATTTAAAAAAAGAAGTAAAGAAATTAAAGTAGATGGATTTAGAAAAGGAAAATGTCCTAAAAATATCTACATGCAAAAATTTGGTGTTGAATCATTATTTATGGACGCAGTAGATATCGCTGGTGGAAAAGCTTATACTGAAGTATTAAAAGATGATAAATTAATTCCAGTATGCGAACCAAAAATGGATATTAAAGAAATAGATAAAGATCATGTTAAATTTGAATTTACTATTATTACAAAACCTGAAGTTAAATTAGGAAAATATAAAGATTTAGGTGTTAAAAAAGAAGCAGTTAAAGTAACTAAAAAAGAAATTGAAGAAGAAGTTGCTAGAATTGCATCTAGATTAGCTGAAATCGTAGTAAAAGAAAACGGAGAAGTAGTTGAAGGAAATACTGCAGTAATCGATTTCGTTGGATATGTTGACGGAAAAGAATTAGAAGGTGGATCTGGGGCTAATTATCCATTAGAAATTGGTTCAGGAACATTTATTCCAGGATTTGAAGAAGCAATCGTAGGAATGAAAGTTGGAGAAGAAAAAGAATTAAACTTAAAATTCCCAGAAAATTATACTCCAGAATTAGCTAACAAAGATGTTAAATTTGAAGTAGTTGTTAGAGAAATCAAAGAAAGAGTATTACCTGAATTAAATAAAGATTTCTATGAAGATTTAGGATACAAAGATATCAATACTGAAGAAGAATTCAAAGCAGAAGTTAAAAAAGAATTAGAAGCTAGAAAAGAAGAAGAAGTAAAAAATAAATATGTTGATGATGTATTAGAAGCTGCTGCTAAAAACTTAAAAGTTGAAATCAATCCAGAAATTATTGAAGATGAAACAACAAGAATGATCAATCAATTTGCTGAACAAATGAAAATGCAAGGATTATCATTAGATCAATACTTCCAATTCACAAATTCTTCAGAAGAAGATATGAGAAAACAAATGGAACCAGAAGCTACTAAGAGAATTACTTATAGATACTTAATTGAAGAAGTAGCAGAAGCAGAAAAAATCGAAGTTACTGATGCAGAAGCTGAAGAAGAAGCAAATAAATATGCTGAAGGATATGGAATTTCTAAAGAAGAATTCTTATCTCATTTCGGTGGATTAGATGTTGTTAAATACGATATCAAAATGAGAAAAGCATTAGAATTATTAAGTGAATAATTATTAAAGAAGAAACTATTATAGTTTCTTTTTTTGTGATATAATAATATAAGTAATATAGGTGATAATATGAAAAAGACTAAAAAGGATATAAATGAAATTAAAAAAATAGAAAATGTTGAAGAACTAGAAGAAATAGAAGATGTAAATCCCACAGCTATCATCAAAGAAAAACTTAGCGAGCATAATTTCTTTTTCGTTCATTTTATGAAAAGATTAAAAACAGATAAATTCTATTTATTTTCATTCATAATTACTTTAATCTTCTTATGCATTGTAGGTACAGTAAAAGTTAAACAATCAGACGGTGTACTATATAAAAAAGACAATAAAACACCAGAAGTAACAAATAGCAATGATACAACATTAACACCTGCAGATGAAACAAAAAAAGAAGTAGTAGATGTAACAGATTATGTTGGTACTTATAGTAAAGAATTTATATTAGACAACGTCATTAATTTTGGAGAAAACTGTTCAGTAGATACTTACAAATATATTTATCAAATACAAGCTGATGGAAAAATAACTAAATATTTTTACAACAGTTGTATAGGAACAATAAAAATATGGGAAGATACATTTAAATATAATAATGCAAATGGTGCTAGGTATATCGGTACTAGTAATATGAATTTCACATTTTCAACTAATAAAATAAAAGAAGTTGATGGATCTACATTCAAAATAGATAAAGAAATATCAACTATAAAAGAATCTAAAAATATAGATGAAATAGATATATCATTCTACGGTAATTCAACCGTAATAATGACAAATACTAATCTATTAGTAATTAATAACGATAAAGTATCAAGTCCAATCGGAGAAGAGTATAACAATAATGGTGGAAACCTTACTCAAAGATTCTATAAATCTAGCAATGAATATCAATATAACTTCATAGTATTCAATAAAACAGTTGAAGAAGTATGTGATGAATCAAATACAGATGATGAAAATGAATTAGTATATACAACATATTCAATTAGATTTGATTCAAGTAGTGATAACTTTTTAGAACCTAAAAAGGTAGTGTCTAGAACTAAAAGTGATAGCTGTAAAAACTATAAAAAAGATATAGCAAATTTAAAAGAATAAAAAGCAATTTTTATTCTTTTTTTTGTAAAAAAATCGTAAATTCAATAGACAAATATAATAGAAATATATATAATAAATTTTATTGAAATTGGATGGGTGGTGACAATTTTATGAAGAATAATTTACCAGTAATGCTTCTTAAAAAAATAGTCCTACTACCTCTCCAAGATGTACGTCTTGATTTAAATAATGATATAAGTAGTAAAGTAATAGATTTATCAATTACAAAACATAATAGTGAAATATTAATCGTATGTCCTAAAGATCCATATGAAGAAAGTCCAGATGTAAGAGACTTACCAAATGTTGGTGTTATAGGAAAGATTAAAAGTAGAATAGAATTACCTAATGGTAACGTAAGAATAGTTGTTAGCGGTTATAAAAGAGTTAAAATAACAGAATATATAAATGAAATAGCTGACGGCGATATATTAAAAGCAAGAACAAAAGATATTGAAATACAAAATTTTGATGAAGTTGAAGAAATAACATTAAGAAGAAAATTATCTGAATTACTAAACGAATATATTGAAGTGTCAAGCAATATAAGTAATAGCATTTTATCTTCAATAACAGATATAAATGATTTAGGAAGAATAACAGATATAATAGTTTCATTCATGCCATTTACAAGTGATAAAAAACTATTATACATGCAAGAAATAAATCCATTACACAGAGCTAATGCTTTAGTATATGATTTATCTATAGAACTACAAGTAGCACAACTAGATACTAAATTAAACGACGCATTAACAGCAGATTTTGAAAAGAACCAAAAAGAATATCTATTAAGAGAAAAAATGAATGAAATCAAAAAAGAACTTGGCGAATCGAATCTTAAAGATGAAATAATTGGTGATTATCTAGAAAAGATAAATAATTTAAGATGTGAAGGAAAATTAAAAAATAAATTAGTTGAAGAAGTTAAAAAATTAGATTATACAAATGAAGGTAGTCCAGAAATAAGTAATATAAGAAATTATTTAGATTTAGTTTTAAGTCTTCCATATAACATATCAAGTGAAGATGAAACAGATTTAGAAAAAATAAAAGAAAAATTAGATAATACACATTACGGACTAGATAAAATTAAAGATAGAATTATAGAATATGTAGCTGTAAAAAATAGAAATAATGAATTAAAAAGTCCAATAATATGTTTAGTAGGTCCTCCTGGTGTTGGAAAAACTACATTAGCAATGGCAATAGCTAAAGCACTAAAAAAAGAATTCTATAAAATAAGCGTTGGTGGATTAAATGATTCATCAGAATTAAATGGTCATAGAAGAACTTATATAGGTTCTTCACCAGGTAAAATTATTCAAGGTCTAAAAAAATGTGGAACATGTAATCCATTAATCTTAATAGATGAAGTAGATAAAATGGTAAAAGACTATAAAGGCGATCCAGCATCAGTATTACTTGATATACTTGATCCAGAACAAAATAGACAATTTATAGACAATTATGTAGAAGAACCATTTGATTTATCAGAAGTATTATTCATATTAACTGCCAATTATGAAGAAGATATACCTGATGCTTTATATGATCGTTTAGAAACAATTCAACTATCTAGTTATACAGAATTTGAAAAAATAGATATAGCAAAAAATTATTTAATTCCAAATATATATAAAGAACATTTAGTATGTAGCAAAGAAATAAAATTCAGTAACGATATAATATTAGATATTATTAATTTATACACTAAAGAAGCTGGTGTACGTGATTTACAACGTAACTTAAGTACAATAGTAAGAAAGATAGTTACTAAATCAGTAAAAGAAGTAAACAGTCCTATAAAAGTTACATTAAAAAAATCTGATTTACCAGAATATTTAGGACCATTTAAATATGAAGTAAAAGATGAAGTTGTAACAGTTACTCCAGGATTAGTAAATTCAATGGCCTTTACTCCAGCAGGAGGTATAATATTACCAGTAGAAGCAACTATATATCCAGGTAAAGGTGAATTTAATATCACAGGAATGATTGGTCAAGTTATGGACGAGTCAGTAAATGTAGCATACAGTTATATAAAATCAAATTTAAAACAATTTAAAATAAAAGACTTCGATTTTGAACATAACGACATACATATTCATTTCTTAGATGGTGCAATTAAAAAAGATGGTCCATCTGCAGGAATAGCAATAACAACATCTTTAATAAGTGTATTAACTGGTAAAAAAGTTCCAAGAACAGTAGCAATGACAGGAGAAATATCATTGCGTGGAGATGTATTAAAAATTGGTGGTTTGAAAGAAAAAGTAATAGGTGCATATAATCAAGGCGTAAAAACAATATTTATACCAGAACAAAACAAACCTGACTTAGAAGAAATACCAATAGAAGTAAAAGAAGAAATTGAATTTATATTAGTTAAAAATTATAAAGAGATATTTAATACTTTATTTAAGTAATTAAATATCTCTTTTTTACATATCTTTTATTAGGAGGAAAGTTATGAGACAAACACTAACTTTTAATAAAGAAATAGAAGTAAACAATAAAATATCAAGTATTACAAGCATTTCACTTGATCATCATGAAGACATTACTAAAGAAGAAATTAATGGAGAATTTATAATTACAGGAGAATTAAAAGAACATAATGATACTACAGAAACAATTCCATTTAGTTATAATCTACCATATACATGCATTCTTCCAGTAGATGTAATTAATGATACAGTAAAAGTAGAAATAACAGATTTTAAATACAATTTTAAAGAAACAATTCTTAAAGTAGAAATAGAATACTTAATTACTGGAGATGAATTAGAAAGACTAGAACCAATACCTATATTAGAACCTGTAATAGAAGAAGATCCAGTAATCGAAACAATAGAAAATGAATTCATCATATATCATATCCATATAATAAAAGAAAACGAGAAATTAGAAGAAATAATCAAAGAGTATAATACAACAATTGATAATATCAAAGAATATAACGATATAAATAATATAAAAATAGGAGATAAGTTAATAATTCCAGAACTAATAAATGATTAGTATAAATAATAACATAGTTAAAAAAGATAATGTAAAAATAAATTATAAAAATTTATATGATTATTTATATAGCAGAAACTTTATATATATACCGAAATTAATATCATATAATGATAATAGTATTGAATTAGAATACGTCGAAGATATTAAAACTGACAATAGATTAAAAATAAAAGATTTAATTAAAATAGTTGCATTATTGCACAGTAAAACGTCATATTTAAAAGAAATAACAGATTATAAATACAATAAAATATATAATAATCTAATAAATAATATTGAATATTTATCAAACTATTACAACGATCTATTTAATAAATTTATAATTATACCTAATCAAAAACCATCACAATTACTATTAATTACAAATTATTCAATAATAAATTATTCAATAAACTATACAAAAGACAAAATAAATACATGGTATAATAATATAAAAGAAAATAAAAAAGAAAGAGTATGTTTAATACACAATAATCTATCACTAGAACACTTTATAAAAAATACAAAAGAATATTTAATAAGTTGGGATAATTATATATATGATTCACCAATATTAGATTTATATAAATTATATAAAAATGAATCTAAAAATATTTCTCTAAATGAAT
>JAEDJT010000071.1 GCA_016296185.1 Bacilli bacterium | reverse complement strand
GTAAATTGAAAATAAAATCAGTTCAATTTACTAAGGTTATTATACGTGATATAATTAATTAGGTGATAAAAATGGTTGATTTAATAATATCAGGGATAATAATACTAATAATTACAATATATAAAATAATTGTTAATAAAAAATATAAAGATAATTATAAAAATGAATTATATAAAAAAATAAAA
This sequence comes from Bacilli bacterium, assembly GCA_016296185.1. Classification (GTDB taxonomy): domain Bacteria; phylum Bacillota_I; class Bacilli_A; order RF39; family UBA660; genus Coprovivens. The sequence continues at coordinate 3,838 of JAEDJT010000071.1, read as the reverse complement.
AAACAAAATACAATTTTATATATAGTTACAATAATTATATTTATAATAGCATTGATAACAACTATTATTGATCAAGGAATAACTAAAAATATCATATATATACCAATAACAATATCAGTATTAACATTACCTTTAAATAGTATTGAATTATATAAAATATATTTTAAAGATGAAGAAAAATATACATATATAAAGAAAATAATTACAAAAGAAAAAATAACTAAAGAATTAGAAAAAAAATATAAATTAGCAAATATAATAATTACAGATGATAAAAAACAAATAACTAATGATAATACAACAATTGAATGTAATAAAAAATTAGATAAACTATATGAAAAAATAATGAATGCTAGATCATTACATAATAGATATATTAATACAATAGAATATAACTATAGAACATTAGGACCATTATTAATAACATATATATTATTAGCAATTATCAGATTTCCAATAGAATACTATTTATCATTATCATTAAGTCTAAAATTATATACAATAATATCTAGTAACATACTTTATATGAAATTACCATATGATAAAGATGTAGAAACTAGATTACCAAAACCATTAAATATGTTTATAGAAAAACAAGAAATACTATTTATCCTAATAGAAATATTAGCATTAGTATTTGGTATATGTATAGTATATATGTATTTATTATTAATAAATGGAGCTATGAGAATATTAAATACAATATTTATAACAATCTTTATATATTGCAATATATTTACTACATTAGTTCACTTTAGTGAAAGCCCATTATACAAAAATATAATAAAAGCTATTATTAATATTAGATTTATAATCTATCTTTTAATATCAATACTATTTACAATAATGATAAATTATGTTTATATATTTAATACCATTAAAATGGGATTAAAAAATTATAGTTCTAGTATTATAGTTGCATTTATTTGTTCAATATCATACGAATTAATAAAGCTTGCAAGATATACAACAGTTAAAGGAGTAAAGAAAAATGTTAAAAATAACAAAAGAAATAAAAGAAGCAAATCTAATAACTCATAGTGGAACATTTCATCCGGATGATGTATTTTCAACAATGTTTATGTCTAGAATAATTGAAAACCCTGTTGTATGTCGTACAAATACACCAGAAGAAGCTAATCAAAATGCAATTATTTATGATATTGGATATGGAGAATTTGATCACCATGGACCAAATGCAAGAATGCGTAATGAAGAATTGAAATATTGTTCATTTGGATTATTATGGGAAAAATACGGTTATGAATATTTAAAACAAATTGAAACTGAAGATATAGAAATGTTATTTAAAAAGATTGATGAAAAACTAATAATGCAAATAGATGGTATTGATAATGGCGTATTCCCTAAAGTAGAAGCACCATATAAATTAACAGATTTAGATCATGTAATAGATTCATTTAATAAAGCATGGAATGAAGAAGTAGATAACGATGATAACTTTATTATGGCAGTAAATGTTGCTAGTTCAATATTTGATAGATATATCTTAAGAGAAAATGCTAAAATTACAGCTGCAAAAAGAGTAGAAAAAGAAATACCAAATGTAAAAGATAATATCTTATTCTTAAATGAATACATGCCATATTCAGATGCAATATTTGAATCAACATTAAGAGAAGCAAAAGATATAAAAGTAGTAATATCACCATCCAATAGAGGCGGATATAATATAAAACCAATGACTATATCAAAAGACTCAAAAGAACTAGTAGTTAACTATCCCGAAAGTATAAGAGGATTACATAATGAAGAACTAGTAAATGCTTGTAACATTAAAGGAGCAAGATTTATTCATATAAGTGGATTTATGTCAGCAGCAGACGATTTAGAATCTGCATATGAAATGGCTAAATTACTATTAGAAAATAAAGAATAATCACTATGATTATTCTTTTTTTATTTTGTTATTAATGATATAATTATCTAGAATAGGAGTTGTGCCAAATGAAACTAGAAAATCAATCATATAACAAGTTATTTCAAACTGGTAACAAAGAATTAGTTTATATTGTTAACAAAGCTATAGAAGAAGATGATATTAAAACAATTAATAAAGTTATTTCTACTATAAAAGAATTTAGAAAACAAACTGAATTAACTAAACAATTCGGAAATGAAATTCTAAGTGATATAGCTAATACAATTAAAGGAACTGATTTCTTTGACGATAATCTAAGTCTATTGGACAACTATCGATTACTTGATAATCAAAAAGATATTTTATTAAAAAACCTAGTATCCAAAAGATATGAATTTACAGAAAACCAAGTTAAAGAAATGCCAGATAAAATATTATTCTATACATTAGATAAATATCGTTTTAGTTCATATTATTCAAATATCTTATTAGATGAAATTAATAAAAGAATTAAAGAAAATAGATTAGATATAATAAACGATAATTTAGAATATATCTATGTATATTTATTCATGGTAAATAAATTAGAAAAAACAGTAGTTCTAAATGAATTAATTAAGAATGTTAATTTTATTAAACAATTAGATAATGCAGATATTCCAGGATCAATGTTAATAACATTAACAGATGACTGTGATAGACCTCGTAATGTATTATTATCAAATTCAAAGAAAATAAAATATAGTTTAACTAAAGAAGATGAACTACTAACTCCTAAAGATATTCTTGAAAGTTTAACTATCGAAGAAGTTCAAATATTATTAAAAGATCATGAAATATATAACGCTATTATTAGTTCAGGTGTAAGATTTGATGCCTTACCTGAAAAAACAATAGAAAACATAATAAGTGATACAAATAACTTTACAATATTCAATATGGATACAGTTGTAACAGTTACAAATAACTATAAAGATATTAATAAATTATCTAATGATAGCAAATATGTAATGATGTATCTAAAAAAATTAGATCACGATATATACGTAAATAAAATATTTAAATATATAAATACAGATACAATAGATAATTTATTAGAAGAAGACGACTTCTATAAACTACCTCATTATACAATTATTAATTTAATAGAAGAATTAAATGATGATTCATTTATAAAGATTACTAATAATGATATTGTATTTGATATTATAAGTGAAAATATGAATGAAATAATCTTTGAAAGATTAAATAAAACAAAGCAATTAAAATATATCGATAATAAAAAAGAATTAAATTCATATGATATATATTTAATTTCTAAATTACCTAAAAAAGAAATAGTTAGAATATTTAATGAAAACGCTTCAGCAACTAATGCATTAAAAGAATATTTAAAAAATACGGGAGTACATGGAATACCAACAGTATTAGAAAATATTCCAGTACATGTTCTAGAAGAAATAACAAGATCATGTTTAAATGATATAACACCAACAAGTTTTAAATCATTAAGAGACAACAATATTGAAGCAATGAAAATAACTATTATGAATAATATAGAATCATTAAATGATATAAATAATAAACATATTAATGACATAATAGATTTATTTGATTTTACAGAAAATCAAATGATAAAATTATTAAATAATAGTGAAAGACTTACTCAAGAAGTTGTAACTACATTAACAAATAGATTACCAAAAGAAACAAAAGATACAATTTATAATGTAGAAGTAGTAAGAAATAAAATAATAGAAGATAATAAAAAAGTGGACGAATATACATTTAATTACTTATTAACAAATATTAATGAAATATCTAAATTAGATCCATCCAATATTATTGAAATTATTAATTCAGTTAATGATAAGAATAAAGTAAAAATACTAGATAATGAAGATATTATTACAAAGTTATATGAAACTTCATTTAATAAAGATAAAAACTTTATAT
>JAEDJT010000032.1 GCA_016296185.1 Bacilli bacterium | reverse complement strand
AGCAATTAGCTTCTGTTGAAAATACTAGAATGAAATATAGTGGTTCTGATTTTAAGTTTACTTCTCAGGCTAATCATATGCAAAAATTATTAGCTATTAAAAAAGATTATGAGAGAGAAGGGTTTCATTTACAAAGATTATATAAAAGAAGAAAAGCTGATATAAATGGAATAGTACATTCTACTTTTGGTCAAATTATTGAGCCTCCAAAGGAGGTTAAATATAATGAAGATTAAATATGATAGCGAAATAGATATTGCATCTATTAAAGCAAATTTAAAAAGACTGACTAATCAAATTTATAAATTGCTTCCAAATAGAGAAGAAGGTATAGAATGGCAAGCTCCATTAAATACAATTGTTGAAGAGTTTGCGGGAATGGATAGATTGCTAATCGACCAGCATGATATTTTATTCCAATTATTATGTAAATTAGAAGGGTTACTTACTTTAGAAAAAGAAACAGATTTCTTTGAATATAGAAGAACTATTTTTGAATGCTTAAGTTTAGTAAGTACACTAATAGAAAAATGTCAGGATTAGAAACATTAAATCTTAGATTAAATTATCATGGCGGTAATCAGGAAGGTCGATTAATTAAGGATAAACAAAGAAGTTTAAATAAAGCTTTACTTTATTCTTATCAAGCAGAAACCGCAGTTCTTGCAGATGGACGAGAATTTAGATGTTTAATTAATCCAGACAAATTAAAAAATGATTATGATGATAAAATCATTTCTATTCCATTTAGAGATATTTGTTTAAATTCCGATAGAAAAGGTAAAACTATAGATGGCTTAGAAGATATAGGAATGAAAGCAGGAGATGTTTTCAAATGGAAAGAAACAGATACCTATTGGTTAGTATATTTACAACGACTTGAAGAAAATGCTTATTTTAGAGCTGAAATTAGAAAATGTAGATATGATGTTAAAATAGGTGATGATAAATATAAAGTATACTTATGCGGACCAGCGGAGACCGCAATCATATGGCACACAAAGAAAAATATGAAGGGCTCTGGAGTAACATGGAATGATCTAAATTATGATTTAACTATGTTTATTACAAAAGATGAATTAACAGAAGATTACTTTCATAGATTTACTAAAGTAAAAGTAAGTGGAAAATCATATGAAGTGCAAGCTGTTGATGCAATAAGTATTGAAGGTATCATTGAAGTAGCATTAAAAGAAGATTATACTAATAGTATAAAAGATACAATAGATAACATTGAAAAACCAGAAGAAAAACCAATAGATAAAAATTTTCCTTATATTGTAGGACCTACTATTGTATATCCTTATGATGAAGTTCACTTTTCAGTAGAAAATACAAATGGAGGAATATGGGAAGTAAATAATAATAAAGCTTATATAATGTCTCAAACAGATTCCGCAGTTGAACTAATGATTAAAACAGGAAGAAGTGGAGAGTTTGATTTAATATATAAAAAAGAAAATGAAGAAGATGTAATATTACATATTACTATTAATTCTTTATAAAAAGAGATATAAAAGGAGTTATATAAATATGAAACGTGATGTAATAATACCACCATCAGAGTTTCGTTCATCATCATTCTTATCTTGCCAAAAAGATATAGAAACGATTTTAAGAAAATTATTTATCGAAAGCAAGCCATATAGCGATTATTTAAAAAGATTATTAGTAATTAATATGGAAGATTGTTTAGATATAAATAATAAAATTTATAATGAGCAAATTAAAAAATCATTAAAACAACTTGTTGAAGAAGGATATATTTCTTTTATTCCAAAGATTAAATTTGGAGAACATGAAGAAGTAAAAGCTTATTTGATGATTTCATTTGATAATTTTTATACTAATCCTAATAATCCTCAATTTAGAGATTGCACTGTAAATTTTGATATTATATGTCACACTGATTATTGGGATATTAGAGATTATCAAGTTCGACCTTTAAAAATTGCTGGATATATAGATGGAATTTTGAATGAATGTAAACTTTCTGGAATAGGAACTTTTAATTTTTTAGGTTGTAATCAATTAATTTTGAATCAAGACTTATCTGGGTATACACTTTCTTATAGAGCAGTTCATGGTAGCGATGATAAAATTCCACCGGAGGAAAATAATGAATAATGAATTACTTTTATTATCAGGAAATGATATTCCTTTTCCTGAAGCAAGAGTAACAATACATCAACCTACTATACATGAAATTGCTTTTATTGGAGAAGAAAATTTTTATACTGGATGTGAATTTCTTAGATTTTCAAAAGATAAATTGAATGATGAGGACAAAATTCATTTAGAAAATTACACAAATTTTGATGTATTAATGTCAATAATGAAGGAACAGAATATTACAATAATGAAAAATAAAACTTGTGTTTTAATGGTGTTAGCGCTAATATTTCCAGACTATCAAATTATTTTAGAAGATAATATTACTCTTATTAAAGAAAAGGAGAGCTTTATTATAGATAACAAAAATTATGATAGTTTTCTAGATATATTAAATTCTATATTTTGTCTATCGACAAATGATGAAAATAAATATAATCCTAGCGGAGATATGGCAAAAAAAATTGCTGATAAATTAAAGAAACGTCATCAAAAACTTGCGGAAACGCAAAAAGAAAAACCTAATAAAGTTGCAATTTTGAGCAGATACGTTTCAATATTAGCAGTAGGGCAAAAAAAGGATATTAATTCTTTTATGCAATATACTGTTTATCAATTATTTGATGAGTTTAAGCGATATGAATTGAAGTTAAATTGGGATATTTATCTTCAAGCAAAAATGGCGGGAGCCAAAGACTTAAAAGAAGTCGATGATTGGATGAAAGACATCCATTCAGAAGAATTAGAATAAAAATAATTTAAAGGAGGATACATAGAGATGAAATTTGGTGTACGTGAGATTTGTAACGTAGTATTCAAAGCAAAATCTAAAGTAAAAATTGGTTCTACTGAATTTAAACAAGGTCAACCAGTTTTATATATTGATACAGCAAAAACATCTACAGTAGAAGGAGCTGCTACTACAGTTTATGCTACTGGAGGTAGAGGAAATACAAGATTAATCGCATGGGAAGGTGAAAAAACTTTAACTTTCACAGTTGAAGATGCTTTATTATCACCTATTGGATTTGCAATTTTATCAGGTGCTGGATTAATTAAAGGTGCAAAAGGTAGCAAAGATGAAATTCATGTTCATGCAACAGCTAATGCAATTGTTGATGCAGATGGAGCGATTGATTTAACAGATTCATTAGAATCAACAGAGAAAATTGATGCTACAGCTCCAATTTTTGCTATTGTAACAGATAGCGATGGTTCATTAACTGGAGAAATGGTAACAGGATTAGCAGTTGATGTAACAGGAAAGAAAATTACAGGAGGAACGTCAAAAGCTGGTTCAACAGTATTTGTTGATTTCTATGTAACTAAAAAATCTGCTGAAGTTTCTGAATTACAAATTGATGCTGAAAACTTTGCTGGATATTATTATGTAGAAGCTTCTACATTATTCAGAAGACAATCTGATGGTAAAGATTTACCAGCTGAAATTACATTACCTAATGTAAAAATTCAATCTAACTTTACATTTGCTATGGCATCTACAGGAGATCCATCAACATTTACATTCACAATGGATGCGTTCCCAGGATATACAATGTTTGATAGAACAAGAAAAGTATTAATGGTAATGCAAGTTGTTGATGATAGTGAAGGAACTGTTGCTGATATTAAGACGGTAATGCCACATCCAGCAGGATTTGAAATACCAGAATCTGAAGTAGATTCTACAGAAGTAAAAGGTGAAGGCGCTGCTGCAATGGCAGGTATATAAAAATATAAAATATAAAATGGGAGGTTAACTAAACCTCCCATTTTTTCTTTTTAAGGAGATAAAGTATGTATGGATTAGGAGACGCGTATTATAAAAACAGCTATTATATTCATTATCATACTCAGAATATTGGTAAATTAATTAATGGAAATTTAGATGATCTAATTACAATTTATAATGCACAAAAACAAAAGGCATCTATTACCAGTCAGGACATTTATAAAAGTGCCTTTATAGGAAAAATAAATGAAGATGGAATTAATTTATTAAGTTCTGCAATGGATCTTGATGAAGATGAAGTATTTACTACTATATCTAATTCTATTGGAGATGAATTACAGAAAACAGTCGATATAGATAATTTAAGTAGTTTTATGGATATTAAAAGAAATATTAATTCTAATATTTCTAATTTATTAAAGCCAAAAGAGGAAGGATTAGAAGCCTTCAATAATATATTAACTAGTATTTCACAAGCTTTAGAACTTTTAAATGATCCTAATGCCTCTGCTCTTGCTGCAGCTCTTTTAGATGCAATAAATGGACGTTCAGGAGCATTCTATATGGGAAATAGATTACAACAGGCTTTAAATAATTTCAAAGCTAATAATAATGGAAAAATTGTTGAATTGAAGTCATTACAAACTATTATTACAAGGTTGAATAATTTAGCTATAGCAATGAAAACTAAAACAACGGTCAAAGGAAAAACATTGACAAAAGATAGCATAAAAAGAAGTATAGGTAATATTATTAATAATGATATTGCGAAAGGACTTTCAATTATGATTGATACTAGTGCAAATGTATCTGCAGATAATGAAGTTATTGATGCAATTAAGGGCTTACCTAATGTAAGTTTTTATAATGGAACAAGTCAATCAAAAACTATAATGACTAGTGGAGTCTCTGGTAAAACAGATATTAAATTATCTAATATTAAAATGGATATAGATGCAAAGTCTAATAATGATGCAGGAAATATATCAATCAATGTAGGAATTAATTCTAAATTTTATAAAAATCAACCTTTTCCAGATTTATATAAAAAAGGTCAAGGTACTTATAAATCTAATTCTGGAGGTACTTTAAAAGAAGCCTTAATTAATTTGTTTGGTAGCGATATTACAAAAAATTATTACGCATATAACACATTAGCGCATGGAGATATATTATTAAATGAGGATAAGGAATTAAAAAATGCAATAATGTTAAGACAATTTAATAAATTATTTTCAATTTCAAATGAACTTAATCAATATATGCTATTGAATGGAAAGATTGTTTCTATTTGGAATTTATTAAACTATGCTATTAATAATAATATAGAAGATACACAAGCATTACAGTTATCAATTTCTAAAAATGATATGATCATAAGTAGCGCAAATACATGGTATGGAGAAAAACCAAATTATGTTAATGCAATGAATAGATCTAGAATGGCTAATTCAATTATTGATTCTTCTACAATCGAAGCAACAATACATTTAAATAGAATTAGTCAAGCTTTTAAATAATAACTTGACAAAAGAAAAAAATAATGATATAATTATAAAAGAAAAGGAGAAAAAAGGATATGTCTAAAATTAGTTTTGCAAATATGAAATTAAAAGTAAATAATAAGATAGAAACATTTGATTTTGAAGGAAATGAAATTGAAGTATTAAATTATTTACCAATTAATGATAAGTTTGATTTAGTAATGATTACATTACAAGAAAGTTTAGTTGATGGAATTTATAATCCAATAAAACTAGAAATGTATTTTAATTTAAATTTAGTTTATACATATACAAATATTTCATTCACAGACAAACAAAAAGAAAATGAAGAAAAGTTATATGATATTATGAAAACCAATGGACTTTTAGATAAGATAATTGAAGCTATTCCAGAAAGTGAATATACAGAATTATTAGATTATATTGATGAGATTATTGAAAAAGAAATGAAATATAAAGTTAGTGCTGCGGCAATATTAAATAGTTTTATTGATGATTTACCTGCTCAAGCACAGGCAGCAATGGATATCGTTAATAATTTCGATAAAGATAAATTCCAAGCAGTTAAAGATTTTGCAGAAGCTGCTAATGGTGGAAGATCTATATCATAAAAGAATTGTAGCAGGCCAAAAAAAGATAATAAATATCCCTTTATTATTAGATATAATAATAGAGGGATTTTTTTATTTGGATAAAAAAGGAGGAAGATTGATTAATGTCAGAGAGACAACTTAATTATAGAGTTTATTATACAGTAGATAGATCTGGATTAATAGAATTAAAGCAAGAATTAAAAGATTTGCAATCTATGACTTTGAATGATTTAATAAGAATAGATTCTTCAGCAACTACATCTCAATTAGGTAATATCAAAAAGAGTGCTAAAGAAATTGAAGATGCTTTAAAGAAAGCTTTTAATGCAGATTTAGGAACTGTAAATGTAACAAAATTTAATCAAGAACTAAAAAAATTAAATATAGATAAAATATATAAAGATTTATCTTCTGCCGGAACTGTAGGAAGATCTGCTTTTAGAACTATGGCAAATGAAGCTATGTCTGCAAATGTTCAATTAAAACAAAGTCATCAATTATTAGACAATTTTGCTACTTCAATGAAAAATTCTATTAAATGGGGTATTACTTCAAATATTTTTAACAAAATGTCAGATTCTATCCAAAATGCATGGGCTTTTACAAAAGCATTAGATACTTCTTTAAATGATATTAGAATAGTTTCTGGTAAATCCGCAGATGAGATGGAAAGATTTGCTAAACAAGCTAATAATGCAGCTCAATCTTTAGGAAAAAGCACAAGAGATTACACAGAAGCTTCTTTAATCTATTATCAACAAGGTTTATCCGATGAAGAGGTTGCAGCTAGAACAGAAACAACATTAAAAGCCGCAAATGTTACTGGACAAAAAACATCTCAAGTATCAGAACAATTAACAGCTGTTTGGAATGGTTATAGAGTTACCGCAGCTGAAACAGAAAAATATATAGATAAATTAGCAGCTGTTGCCGCAAGTACAGCAGCAGATCTTGAAGAATTAAGTACAGGTATGAGTAAAGTAGCTGCCGCCGCAAATGTAGCAGGAGTTGATTTTGATCAATTAAATGCAATATTATCAACTGTTATATCTGTAACACGTGAAGCTCCAGAAACAATAGGTTCTTCATTTAAAACTATTTTTGCTCGTTTAGGAGATTTAGCTATTGATGGAGAAGATGATTTTGGAGTAACATTGGGTAAAGTTTCTGGTCAGATGGAAAAATTAGGAATTCAAATTCTTGATGAACAAGGCAATATGGTAAAAATGGGAACTATCATAGAGGAAACTGCCAAAAAATGGAAAGGATGGACTGAAGCCCAAAAACAAGCTGCCGCAGTAGCAATGGGTGGAAAAATGCAATATTCTCGTTTAATTACTTTATTCGAAAACTGGGATAAATATGGAGAAGCATTAACTACATCTGCAGATTCATTAGGAACTTTACAAGAACAACAAGATATTTATATGGAAAGTACACAAGCACATTTAGAACAATTAAGCACTGCTTGGGAAAGAGTGTTTGATGCCTTTTCAAATAATGAAAGTATGAATGATTTAATAGATGTACTGACTGACGCAACAAATACTTTTGCTAATTTTATTGAATCTATTGGTGGTGGAGGAAAAGCGCTATTAACTTTAGGAGCAATCGCTACTAATGTTTTTCAAAAACAAATTGGAGATGGTTTAGCTACTACTGTAACTAATATAAGATTAGCTGCAGAGAATACCAAAGAATATCAAGCTGTACTAGAAAATATTAATCAATTTGAAAAGAGTGACGAAGCAAGTAAAGATTCTGTTATTCAACAAATGATTGCAAACGTAAAAGAATTACATGAATTACAAGGTTCTTTAGGAGTAGAAGAACAAAAATCTACTCAAGAATTATACAAACAATTAAATATGCTTTTGGAAAAAAGACAATCATACACAGAAGAAAAACAACATCAGGAAGAGATTTTGAAAGCTTTAACAAATCAAAAAGCAAATATTGATGAAATAAATAATGCATCTTCTCAAACAAATAAATTATATAATAAAACAAAAACTGAAATAGCTGAATTAGTAAAATTATTGGAAACAATAAAAACTAGAAGTGGTAAGGATGGTATTAATAATTTATTTGAAAAAGGTAATGAAAATAAATTAGAAGCATATGTTACAGATTTACAAAGATTAAAAGAATTATTAAATAATATAAATACAACCGGAAAAATACCAAGTCTCGAAAAGAATAAATTTTTTCAAGATTTAAACAGCGTTAATATTACTAAGTATTTAAGTGGTGGTTTAAGATATTATATGGCGGATGCAAGAAATTACTCTACCTCTTTAACAGATATACAAAAACAAGCTGGAGGTTTATATCAAGAATTTCTTAATATTCCTAGAACAATAGATAAAATTAACAAAGATTTAGAAGGTACTGAAAATCAATTACAAGATGTTGGAAATAATGTAGATGAAGTAAAAAAGAAATTTAAAGATATAGAAGCTGGTCAAACTTTTGCTAAATTATTATCTGGAATAACATCTGCATTTTCTGTATTATCAACTATTAGTAGCATAGGAGACATTATTACTAATGAAAATTTAACTGGGTGGGAAAAATTTCTTCAAATTGGAATGAATGTTACAACAACAATTTCTATACTTGTTTTAACAATTAAAAATTTGAAAGATGGTTTAACTGGATTAAAACCTGCTCTTATAAAAGTTGCCGCAGATATGATTACTACTAGTGAAGCAGAATCAATAGCTACAGCAAGTACAATGACTTTTGATAAGGCAATATCTATTTTATTAGGAAGACTTGGTACGCTAATAGCTACAATAGCACCATATATTATAGGAATAACTGCAATAACACTAGCGATAAATGCTGTTACAAAAAGTATTAATGCAGAAAATGATGCTTTAAAAACGTCTCAAGAAGATTTAAAAAATCTTCAACAAGAGTATCAAAATATAAATTCAGAATATCAAAATATAAAGACAACTTTGGATGGATATGATAGTACAAGAGAAAATATTGACAAAATGGTAAGACAAACAAGAGAGTGGAAAGATGCTGTATTTGAACTAAATCAACAAATGATTGAGTTAATGTCAAATCATCCTGAGTATGCTAAATACTTACAAACTAATAAAGATGGTATTATTGAATTTGTTGAAGGTGGACAAGAAGCTATTATAAAAGATCAACAAGAACAAATAAATATTGCCAATAGAAGACAATTAAGTTCTCAAATTAATACTTTAAAAGCTCAAAATGCAAAAAGTGAAAAAGATTTAGCTATAAAAGGAATTGGTTCAGCAATGGTTGGCGCAGGTCTTGGAGGAGGCTGGGCTGCTCTGGCAAGCAGTATTTTAGCAAGCTCTGCAACAACTGCCGCAGTTGGAAGTACTTTAGGTCCTATAGGAACCACTTTAGGTCTAGTTGCTGGAACTGTTATTGGAGTGCAAGATTTTATTGAAAAAAATACAGAAGCAATTAATGAATCCACAAAGACTACTGAAGAAAATAATCAACAAATTTCTCTTTTATATAATCAAATTGCTCGTTCTTATGGAGAACAATATGGAGGAGAAGCTTATCAAAGTTCAGAGTTTAAAGATATTATAGATGAAGATAATGCTAGACAAATAGAAGAAAGAACAGAAGAAATTTTAAACAGCATATATGATCCTCACGTTGATATTGGATATGGAAAAATATCAACAAATATAGGAACTAATTTTGGTTCTTCTAAAGCAGATGTTAATGCTTGGTTAGAAAAGAATAGATATACTGCAGATGGTTTCTTTGATATAGGCAGTTGGGCAAAAAATAAATTAAATTATCTTGATGAAGAAGGTAATTCGCATTCTATTTCACTAGATACTATTCGTAGAGAACTTGCCACAGATATAGCTGCACAAGAACAAGATTATGATATACGAGCATCTTATTTAAATAATGCAAATCAGGCTTTAAGTTTTATACAAAACGAAGAATCTAGAAAACAATTTATTAAATCATTACAAAAAGGTAATGATATTGATTTTTCTTTATTGACTAAAGATGAATTAGATAAATTTAAAATGGTATTAGATGCAAATCTTTTTGAGAATGCATTCTTATTTCAAAAAGGTTTTGGATATAAAACAAATAAAGGCGGACGTGAAAAATTTGATAAGGCTTATGATACCTACATAGAAGATATTGATATAAGTGAATATCAAAAACGTGCTAAAGAAAGCAGCGATTCAGCAGTAAAAACAAAAAGTTTAATTGATGTTTTAACCACTGAAGGATATGATAATGTTCAATCAAAAAAAGAATTTGAAGAACAATATGACTGGCTAGAAAAACTAGAAGAAAAGTATATAGAATTACAAGAAATGAAAGATAAAGATTCATATGAATATTTTCATGCTTTAGAACAAGCACAAGAACAATATGAAGAAGAATCAAAAAATCAAATAGAAGATGCCATTGAAATACAAAAAGAAAAAATTGTTAAAATACTTGAAGAAGGCGGAACAGAAGGTACTGAAAGATTAATAGAAGAGCTTGGTAAATTAAATGATTTAGAATATGATCTTGAATTAAAAGTTAAACTAGATGTAGAATCAGATGTTGATAGTGGTTTCGGTTTAGCTGAAAAATTTGCAGATTTAGAAGATTTAATTAAAAATAAGCAAAATGATTTACTCGTATCTTATCAAGAAGCTCAAGAATTAATTGCTAAAGGTTATGGTGCAATGCTTGAAAATTCAAAAAAAGCTAATGAACAGATGATTGCTTTAGATAAAGCAACTGTTAATGCTTTTATTGATGGGAAACAAAGTGAACTAGAAGCTGATAGAAAACAAAAAATTGAATTATTACAAAGAGAATATGATAATTATACAGCACAAATAGAAGCAAAAGAAGCTCAACTAGAAGCTTTAAAAGCAGCTCTTGTGACTGAAGATAAAGCTGAGAAAGCGTCATATATATATCAGGCTACTTTAGCACAACAAGACTATGAAGATCAAATTACTAAATTAAACGAAATTACTACTTCTGATAATCAACAAAAAGAAGATTTATCTGAAAATGCAGAAGAATTATATAATACTTTAAGTGATATGTATAAAACAGATGCAAAGAATGATGAGATGGCTACTGAATCTGCAGATAATGCAGAACAAGCGCATGCGAATAATGTAATTAATTACTATAAAGCTATGCACGGAGCAGTTCAACAATATGCTAAAGCTAAAATTGCTGCCGCAAATAATGAAGAGGTTGCAGACTGGACAGAAACTTCAGCAGAACAGACAGAAATGATAAGTACAGATGAACCTAAACAAGAAACTATTGTAAGTGATTATTCAGGGACAGATGGAAAACAAACTGTTAAAAATTTAATTGATAAGAATACTATTGAAGAT
This sequence comes from Bacilli bacterium, assembly GCA_016296185.1. Lineage (GTDB taxonomy): Bacteria > Bacillota_I > Bacilli_A > RF39 > UBA660 > Coprovivens. The sequence continues at coordinate 6,460 of JAEDJT010000032.1, read as the reverse complement.
ATAAATGCCGCATTAGAACAAGAAATTAATGCTCTTGATAATCAAATTCAAGGATTATATAATGCTAGAGGAAGTATTGCTGGAAGTATTACAGCTTTACAATCTGCAAGTAGTTCATTGGATTATGCACAAGGTCATGCAGGAGAAGGAAAGAATAATAAATCTTCTAATAAACCAGATCATGAAGATAATTTGGAAAATGAAATTGATAGATATCATGATATAAATATTATTTTAAAACAAATAGAAACAGAATTAGGTAGATTACAATCACAACAAGATAAATTATTTGGACAAAATTTAATTGATAATTTAAATAAACAACTTCAATTATTAGATGAACAAATTGACGCAACTAATGAGAAAATTGGAATAGCTAATGGAGAAGTTCAAGAATTACAAAACAAGTTAACATCAAGAGGGATCACTTTTAATCCAGATAATACGATCGCAAATTATGCTTTAGTATATCAACAACAACTTGATTATGTAAATAGTATTATAGATAATTATAATAATATGACTAAAGATGCTCAAGAGTCATATAAATCAGTCGTGGAGCAGGCTAAAAAAGACTTTGAAAAATTTCAGAGTGATTTATCTAAGTATGATGATCTAGTCTCAGAAACAATTCCAGGATTACAAGACGAAATTCAAGAGGCAATTGATAAAGAAATTGAAATAAAAATTACTGAATTTAATATGGAAATTGGCATTCGTTTAGATTTATCAGAGGCTGAAAGAGATTGGAATGAGTTTAAACGAAAAGTTATTGATAGTATTAAAGATGACGATATTTTAGGAAATACTAGAGCAAGATTACAAGATTTCAGTTCATATTATAAGATGGATAATACTGGAGAAATTCAAGCATTAACACAACAAGTCCTAAATACAAAAGCTCAATTAGAACAAATAGACAAAACAGGAACTTCAAATTGGTATGGAGATAATAGAACTCAAGCTTTAGAAGATTTAAAGAATTATACGGATCAATTAATGAAATCTTTAGGAAATGTTGAAGATTTAGTTCAAGAAATTAAAGATTCGTATTTAGACATGATGGATGAAGCAGCTGAGAAATTTGGAGATCAAATTGATTTATATGAGCAAGTAAGAGATATAATTACTCATGATATGAATGTAATTGAACTTATTTACGGAGAAGAAAGTTATAAAGATTTAGAAAAATACTATGAAAAACAAGAAGATAATTATAACAAACAATTAGATTTTAATAAACAACAAAAAGATTTTTGGTATAATCAAATGATAGCTATCGAAAAAGCTGGAGGAAAAAATTCTGAGACATGGTTAAAAGCTAAAGAAAACTGGCTAAACGCAGTTAATGAATGGAATTCCGCAATTGAAGATGCTATTGAAAATCTTCAAGATAAATATCAAAATGCAATTAATTTAATCTTTCAAGGCTTAAATGATAAAGTTACTGATGGATTAGGTTTAGAATATGTTTCTGAAGAATGGGAGTTAATTAATCAGAATGCAGACCAATATTTGGATACAATTAATTCACTATATGGAATTCAAGATTTAGAGAATAAATATTTAGATGCTATTGATAATACAGATAGTATATCTGCACAAAGACAATTAAATGAGTTAATGGAACAAGAAGTATCAGCATTAAAAGAAAAAGATAAGTTAACTCAGTATGATATCGATAGAGCTAATATGAAATATGAAATAGCATTAAAACAAATTGCATTAGAAGAAGCTCAACAAAATAAGTCCACAATGAGATTAAGAAGAGATAGTCAGGGTAATTATACATATCAATATGTTGCTGATGATGATCAGGTAGGACAAATTGAAGATGAATTAGCTGCATTAAAAAATGAATTATATAATTTTGATTTAGAGCATTATAGAGATAATTTAGACCAAGTGTTAAGTATTTGGACTGAATTTCAAGAAAAAATGGCGGAAGCCGCATTAATAAATGATCCAGAAGAAAGACAAGAAAGAGAGTTACTTTTAAGAGAACAATATGGAGAATTAATTAATGGTTTAGTTGAACAAAATGAAGATATAAGAATGAATCTTCATGAATCTGCATTTACTGAACTAGCAGATTTATATAATATTGAATACTCTAATTTCCAACAATTATCAGATGAAGAAAAACAAATTATGATGGAACAAATGATTCCTCAATGGGATTCAGCAGTTCAACATATGACAGATACTTTTGCTGGTAATGATGAAGGAGAAGGTGGATTCTTACCTACATGTAGAGATGCATTTAAACAATTAGATGAAATTACTAAACAATATCAAATAGATTTAGGAGAACTAGAACAGTCTGCAGGAACTAACTTTGAAAATATTAAAAATGGCATTGATGAGAATATAGGTAAAACACAAGAACTCATTGTTAATAATGATGAATTAATCAGAAGCTATCAGGACCAATTATCTGCTATAGGAGCAATAATTTCTGAACTTCAACAATTAGTATCTCAATATAATGCAGCAAAAAATGCGGCGATAGCTGCAACAGAAGCTGCATATGGATATTGGAAGGCACAACAACAATCTGCTGCTAATGCCGCAGGAAGAAATACTTCAGGTGAAGGAAGTAGTTTAACTTCAGGAAGTATAAATTCTAACTCTGCTAATACTAATAGTAATAATTCTAATAAAAGTAATTCAAAAACGGTTAATTCTGGAGGCGGAAATACTAACGAAGATGCTAGTATAGGTAATAAAATTACCTATTCTGGAACTTATTACTATGATTCATTTGGAACATCTCCAGTTGGAAGTAAATATTCTGGTATTGCAGATGGTGTTACAATAGATATTGTTAATAATAATCCATATGGAATTCATATTAAAAGTTCTGATGGTAAATATCCAGATTTAGGATGGATAAAGAAAAGTCAAGTAACAAGATGGAATACAGGAGGATATACTGGAGATTGGGGAGATAACTCTGGTAGACTAGCAATACTTGATAGAAAAGAATTAGTATTAAATAAAGAAGATACACCAAATATTTTAAATGCAGTTGAGATTATGAGAGGAATAACTAATTCAATGAATTTATCTATGTTATCTCGTATAGCAGGAAGCATAAGTGGAATTCAAAATTCTTCAAATCCAATTGCCGCAGATACAGATACTCTTGAACAAAATGTTCATATTGATGCGACATTCCCAGGAGTAAAAGACGCAAGAGAAATAGAACAAGCACTTAATAATTTAGTGAACGTCGCATCTCAGCGCGTAGGACATAATAGAAGGTAGTTTTATACTACCTTCTTTTTTGTTTTGGGTATAATAAATTAAATAACCAAAATAAAAAATAATATTTTATTAAGAAAGAGAAAAAAGGAGTGGCAACAAAATATGGCAAATAATTATGAAAATAATATAATAGATGCTATTGAACAAATAGTAAATAATGCAGTTTCAAATGCAGATTATGATAGAACAATTAAAGCTACTATTGTTGAATGTGTTGACCAAACTATTGGAAAATTTAAAGTAAGATATCAAGATAGTACTTTCTTTGCTTATGCCACAAGTTCAGAAGTTACTTATCCTAAAGGTTCAGAAGTATATATTTTGATACCTGGAAATGATACAAGTAGAGATAAAACTATTTTAGGGACAGTAAAAAAATTAGGAGCAGATTATGCAATTACTCCAGAAGGAGATGAAGCTTTTGAAGTAATTGGAAATAATTGTATTCATTCTTCAAGCACTTTTGAATTATGTAGTTATGAAACTACTAGAGAATATATTTTATATCAAAATGGAACTTCAGATAATAAAATCTCATTGGATACAAAGGCTGTTACTGAATATTTTACAAAATCTTCAGCATTAATTTGTGGTGCTGTATTTAAAACAAATATTCCTAATAGACAACAATACAGAGGTAATTATGGAATTGCTTTTGAATTAATGTTTACAGATAATGCTACTGGAAAAAATGTACTAAGAAATTATGTTGTTGATGTTAATCAAATGACAGGAAATCCATATAGTATAAAAAATGAGACTAGACAGTATGGAGTTTTTGATATAGATGGAGCAAATTTTCAGTATGTAAATAAAATATATTTATTTTGTTACGATTTTCCTTATCAAGAAGATAATCAGCCAAATGATATATTTATAAAAAATATTGATTTTTGTGGTGCAGTCCCAATGGGAAGTAAAGAGTTATCTGGATGTGCAGTAACTTTTATAACTCCACAAGGTATCTACTTTGATAATAGTGATACAGATGATACAATCAGAATTTTAGAAGCGCAAGTGCGTGTTAAAGGGAAAGTAGTTGATAAAAACTCTCAATTATTAGAATATTATTGGTTTAGAGAGAATGTAGGAATTACTACATTGCATGAAAAATTTAATAAATATGCTGGTCAAGGATGGGAATGTTTAAATAAATCTACTGTTATTAAAAAGGCAGAAAATGGAAATGCTCCACTAGTAGAATGGGTATCAGGTGATTATCAATGGATAATTAAAAAATCTGATAGTAACGCAAAAAAGACAAAATATAAATGTATTGTTATTTATAATGAAAACACTATAATTAGTAAGGAAATTGAAATAACTAATTATAGTTCAAATATAGATATAACAATTCAATCAAATGCAGGAACTAAATTTTATTATGATATAGGAAGACCTACGTTAAAAGTTCTAATTAATGGACAAGAGAAAACTGATGGAATGACTTATATTTGGGCGGAAGTAGATAATAATAACAATTTTGTTGGATTGACAGAAACAATTACCTTAAATAGTGATTATAATAACACTTTAAAAGCATATAATGATTTAAAAAATGAAATTGAAAATGAAACAAAATTAGCTGCCGCAAATGAACAACAATTACAAAACTATGAAAATTCTTTAAAAGATTATGAAACAATACAAAGAGTAGAAAGAAATAAAATTTATAAAGTAGATATTAGCGCAATAACTAATTTTAAAACTTTTAAAGTATCTGTATATAGTAATGGATTATATCAAGGTACTTCTTCTATTGTTTTAACTAATAGTTATGAAAATGAAGATGCTTATAGTTTAGTAATTAATGATGGAATTCAAGTATTTAAATATAATGAAGATGGAATTGCTCCAACTCATGATTCACTTGAAGAACCACAAACATTATTACCATTGACATTTACTATATATGATAATTTAGGGAAACCGATTTCTAATGATATAGTAAGACAATGTAATATTCAATGGATAGTCCCAAAAAAGAATACTATGATTTCTGTTGATAATAGTGTATATGGTGGATATAAGACTGCGGAAACAGAAGATACAATTACATATAGTGGACTATTAGGAATTAGTTATACAATAGCAAAAAAATACAATATAAAGAATATTAATAATAATATTAAATTAATTGTTGATTATAAAGGCATGAGTTTAGTAAATCAAACAGATTTTACATTTACTAAAGAAGGTGAACCTGGAACAAATGGAACAGAATTCATAGCAAAAATCGTAGCTAATACTCAAGATGGAATTCCTCCAATAAATCCTATGATTTTAAATGGTTCTCCAAATTATGCTTTGAAAACTTCAAATAAATGGTTTAGGATACAATTTTGGCATAATGGAACAAAAATATTTGAAAATACTCAAAGTGGAGTAACAGATGAAAATAAACCCATAGCTATAAAATGGGAAATATTACGAAATAAATATAATAGGAATATAAGTGATATAACCGATATAGATATTGATGCGGAAACAGGTATATGTTCATATAATGGATATCATGGCGCAGATAGTCCTGCTAATATTGTAAAGTGTACTATCACTTATGATAAAATGACTTATTATGCTACTCTACCAGTTATTACTGCAAGAGCAAATAATGAATATTCAGTTTCATTAAAAGATAATACAGGATTTAAATTTGTAACTTATTCATCAGATGGAAAAGCTCCATCTTATTCAAATTCTAATCCATTTGAATTGTTAGTTACACAAATAATTGATGGAGTAGTAGAAGATATTAGTGAATTAACTAAAACATATGCTATAAACTACGATTGGCAAGTGCGCGGACGCATATGGAATCCAGATACTAAGGCTTGGGTTTCTAAAGATCACCTTGCCGCAATGAATGTAAATGATTTAAAAAGGAACGAAAAACAATTTAAACCAACAGATGAATATAATGATGAAACTGTAAATAATGGAATTGAATGTATCATTACTAGAGATTCGTCTGAAATAGCTAGAATCCATATTCCAATTCATTTATTATTGAACAAATATAATAATGCCGCAATTAACGGTTGGGATGGTAATTCAGTGTCTATTGATAAAGATGGTTCAGGAGTTATTTTAGCGCCTCAAATGGGAGCTGGACAAAAAGAAAGTGATAATAGTTTTACTGGTGTATTAATGGGAAAAGTTAAAGAAGCTGGTAAAAGTTTCTATGATA
>JAEDJT010000031.1 GCA_016296185.1 Bacilli bacterium | reverse complement strand
TTGAATACCTAATCTATGTAATGTAGGTGCACGGTTTAACATTACTGGATGTTCTGTAATAGCATCTTCTACTACATCCCATACACATTCATCACGTGTTTCGATTAATTTTTTAGCACCTTTAATATTATGAGCTAAACCTCTTTCAACTAATCCATTGATTACATGTGGTTTGAATAATTCAAGTGCCATTTCTTTAGGAATACCACATTGATACATTTTTAAGTTTGGTCCAACACAGATAACTGAACGACCAGAGTAGTCAACACGTTTTCCTAATAAGTTTTGACGGAAACGTCCTTGTTTACCTTTTAACATTTGAGATAATGATTTTAAAGGTCTGTTTCCTGCAGCTGTAATACTTCTTCCACGACGTCCATTATCAAATAATGAATCTACTGCTTCTTGAAGCATACGTTTTTCATTTTGAACGATGATTGTAGGAGCACCTAATTCTAATAATTTTTTAAGACGATTATTACGGTTAATAATTCTTCTATATAAATCATTTAAATCAGATGTAGCGAATCTACCACCATCTAATTGAATCATAGGTCTAATATCTGGTGGAATTACTGGAAGAACATCTAGTATCATCCATTCAGGTTTATTTCCTGATTCATCAAATGCAACTAAGCAGTCTAAACGTTTTACTAATCTAATACGTTTTTGTCCTGTAGCTGTTTCTAATTCTTCTCTGATAGCTTCTACTTCAGCGTGTACATCTACTTCTTGAAGTAATTCTTTAATAGCTTCAGCACCCATTCCAACTTTGAATGTATTTCCATATTTTTCATAATATGCTCTATATTCTTTGTCAGATAGAGTTTGTTTTTTCTCTAAAGGAGCTTGTCCTGGATCAATAACTACATAGCTTACGAAATATAGAACTTCTTCTAAATCTCTTGGAGACATATCTAGTACTAATCCCATTTTTGAAGGAACACCTTTAAAGAACCAGATGTGTGAACATGGAGAAGCAAGTTCAATGTGTCCCATACGTTCACGACGTACTTTAGAACTAGTAACTTCTACTCCACATCTATCACATACTACGTTTTTATATCTTAATCTTTTGTATTTTCCGCAAGAACATTCAAAATCTTTTGAAGGTCCAAAAATCTTTTCGCAGAATAAACCATCTCTTTCAGGTTTTAATGTACGATAGTTAATTGTTTCTGGTTTTTTTACTTCACCAAATGACCAACTTCTGATTTTTTCAGGAGATGCGATACCAATCTTGATACCTTTAATAATGTTAGCATCTATCATAGTAATTCACCTTCCTCTTCTTCACCTGGGAATTCAAGATCATCTAAATCATCTTCGAATTCGTCATCTTCATCTTCAATTGGTTCTTCGAATGGAACTTCTTCTTCGTCTGAAGGGATTGGTTCTATTTCTTTACCAATTTCATTTATTGCAATTCCTTCTTCTTCGTCATCTTGTTCTAAATCTTGCATGTCAACGAATTCTCCGTCGTTATTTTCGATTTGAATATCTAAACCTAAAGCTTGGAATTCTTTTAATAATACTCTGAATGATTCTGGAATACCAGCTTGGCTGATTACTTTTCCTTTAACCATTGCTTCATAAATTTTAACACGTCCTACAACGTCGTCTGATTTAACTGTCATCATTTCTTGAAGAACATGAGCAGCACCATAAGCATATAATGCCCAAACTTCCATTTCACCGAAACGTTGTCCACCGAATTGAGCTTTACCACCTAATGGTTGTTGTGTAACCATTGAGTAAGGTCCAGTAGAACGAGCATGTAATTTGTCATCTACCATGTGATGTAGTTTGATCATGTACATAACACCAACTGATACACGATTTTCGAAAGGTTCACCTGTACGTCCATTGTAAAGAATAGTTTTTCCATCTGGATCCATACCTGCTTCTTTCATTTCTTCTCTTAGGTCATCCATTGATGCACCATCGAATACTGGAGTAGCATATTTAACTCCTAATTTTTTACCAGCCATACCTAAGTGTAATTCTAGGATTTGTCCAATGTTCATACGAGATGGAACACCTTGTGGGTTAAGAACAATATCAACTGGTCTACCATCTGGTAAATATGGCATATCTTCTTCTGGTAAGATTAATGAGATAACACCTTTGTTACCATGACGTCCTGACATTTTGTCACCAACTTGGATTTTACGTTTTTGGATAATATATACTCTTATTATTTTAGAAACACCAGCAGGTAATTCGTCAGAGTTTTCTTTTGTATAAATTTTAACATCGTGAACAATTCCGCCTGCTCCGTGATCAACTCTTAATGATGTATCTCTAACTTCACGAGTTTTTTCACCGAAGATTGCATGTAATAATTTTTCTTCACTTGTTAATTCTTGAACACCTTTTGGTGTTACTTTACCAACTAAGATATCACCGTCTTTAACTTCAGTACCAATTCTAACAATACCATTAGCATCTAAGTTTTTACGAGCTTCTTCACCAACGTTAGGAATATCTCTAGTGATTTCTTCTGGTCCTAATTTTGTATCACGACAATCAATATCGTAATGTTCTATTTGTAGTGATGTATAAACATCTTCTTTTACTAATCTTTCATTTAAAACAACTGCATCTTCATAGTTATATCCGTTGCATGTCATGAATGCGATAACCATGTTTTTACCTAATGCTAATTCACCGTCTTTAGTTGAAGGTCCATCAGCGATTACTTCGCCTTTATGGATTTTATCACCTTTTTTAACTAATGGATGATGATTAATATTTGATGCATCATTACTTCTTTCGAAGTTTGCTAAGTAATAAATATCTTCGCTCTTAGCATTTTTAACAATGATTTTTTTACCGTCAGCGTATTCAACAACACCGTCAGCTTTAGCTACAATTGTAGATCCTGAATCACGTGCTGCAATATATTCCATACCAGTACCAACGATTGGTGATTCTGATGTTAATAATGGAACTGCTTGACGTTGCATGTTGGCACCCATCAACGCACGTGTAGCATCATCGTGTTCTAGGAATGGAATACAACTTGTTGTAATTGATACGATTTGGTTAGGAGCAACGTCAACGAAGTTAACTTTGTCTCTTGGTATCATAACAGTTTCACCATTTAAACGACCGATAACTGCTTCTTCTTCGATTTCATTTTTATTATTAATTTTTAATGTAGCTTGTGAAATGTAATAATCAGCTTCTTCATCAGCTGTTAAATATACGATTTCGTCTGTTAATGTAGCATTAACAACTTTTCTATATGGAGTCATAATGAAACCATAATCATTAATTTTTGCATAACTTGCTAATGATGTAATAAGTCCGATATTTTGACCTTCTGGAGATTCAATTGGACAAATACGACCATAGTGAGATGGGTTAACGTCACGAACATCCATACCAGCACGTTCACGAGATAATCCTCCTGGACCTAAGCAAGATAAACGTCTCTTATCTGTTAATTCAGCAATTGGATTGATTTGATCCATGAATTTTGATAATTGTGAACTACCAAAGAATTCTTTTAAGCATGCTGTAACTGGACGAATATTAATTAAAGTTTTTGGAGTAACTGTATCAAGTTCTTGAGTAGTCATTCTTTCTCTAATTACTCTTTCCATACGAGACATACCAACACGGAATTGAGTTTGGATTAATTCACCAACTTGACGTACACGTCTATTTCCTAAGTGGTCGATTTCATCATCATTACCAATTCCATATTGTAAATTTAAGTAATATGAAACTGATGCATAGATATCAGAAATTGTTAAACGACGAGTATCAATTGTTTGATCATTACCAATAATTTTGTGAATTATTGTTTCATCGTCTTTATCGTATACAAGTACTTCTTGTACTTTATTGTACTCATCTAATTCTTCATTAATTCTAACTTCTTTAACTCCGAAGCCAGCTTCAAAGATTGGACGAATTTCTTCTAAAATATCTTTAGTAATAACTGTTCCTTCTGGAACTACTACTTTTTTACCATCTTTAATGTCTTGAGCTATTTTTTGTCCTAATAATCTATCTAGAACATTTAATTTTTTATTAAATTTGTAGCGTCCTACTTTTTGTAAATCGTAACGGAACTTATCGAAGAATCTAGTTATTAATTGGTTCTTAGCAGAATCTAATGTAGCTGGTTCTCCTGGTCTTAATTTTTCATAAATTTCAATTAATGCTTCATCAGAATTTTTTGTACTATCTTTTTCTAATGTATTAATTAAGTATTGGTCTTCTCCGAATAAAGATAAAATTTCTTCATTAGTTGATAAACCTAATGCTCTTAAGAATGCAGTAATTGTAACTTTACGAGTTCTATCGATACGTACATAGTAAATATCTCTAGCGTCTAATTCATATTCTAACCATGTTCCTTTGTTAGGAATAATTTCACCTGAAATTATTTTTCTACCATTCTTATCGATTTCTTTTTTGTAATAAACAGATGGACTTCTTACTAATTGAGAAACGATTACACGTTCTGCTCCATTAATGATGAATGTTCCAGCATCTGTCATTAAAGGCATATCGCCTAAAAAGATTTCTTGTTCTTTTACTTCACCAGTTTCATGTATAAATACACGAGCTTGTACTTTTAAAGGAGCAGCGTAGTTTACCATACGTTCTTTTGCTTCTTTAACTGAGTATCTTGGTTCTTCAAAGTAATATTCACCTAGCTCTAGTGAGATATTACCAGTGAAACTTTCAACAGGGAATAATTCTTCGAATACTTCCTTGATGCCTTCCTCTAAAAATCTTTGGTATGATTTTTTTTGGATTTCTAATAAATCTGTCAATTCTAAGGTGTTCTTAATTTTAGAGAATGTTCTTCTCTCTGCGTGGTCTCCAAATTTTGCAACTTTGTATGCCATTTGTGTGTTTCACCCCTATACCTATATTTTTATTTTTTTGTTGTTTTCAGTAAAAACGGTATTCATCGAATGGTAACTTCGATGTTGTTTTCCTGATCAACGATTTGTGGCTTTTACGATGTAAAAACCTTTGCTTTTTTCTACTATTTCACAATTCATTGTTTCCTCTAAATGTGATATAGCACTTTTAGCTCCTTGATCTTTTCTGATAACGAACCAAAGCTCACCCTCCGCTTTAAGGCGGTCTCTTGCTCCATCCAATATTCCGTAGACAATTTCTTTGCCTGCTCTAATTGGCGGATTTGTTATAATCAAATCATATATATCCGTAACATTTTCATACATGTTACTTTCTAACACTTTAGCTTCTATCTTGTTACAATCACAATTCTTTTCTGCTAAGTGTAGAGCTCTTTTATTAACGTCAACCATAGTGACTTTATATCCAAGGATTTTGGCTAATGAAATACCCATAAATCCATATCCACAACCAACATCAAGTACTTCAATTCCTTCATGTTGTTTATTATCATATAATGTATTTAGAAGTAATGTACTTCCGAAATCTAATTTGTCCTTAGAAAAAACACCATTATCGCTATAGAACATCAACTCATGACCTTGATGTTTGTAAATAATAGTTCTTAATTCACTTTTTAAATTATCATTGTTAGTAAAGTAATGTTCCAAATAATCACCGTTTCTTATATAAGACATAATTAATTAAATTATATTATTTTTGACTTCTTAAGTCAATAAAATATTTCATTATTGTAAATGAAATTTACATAAATTTCAAGTATTAATTCAAAAAAAAGATCTACAATTAATATTGTAAATCTTCGTCATTAATATTATTAAAAATTGTGCTAACTTTTTCTGTCCAATGAGCATCTGGTTTTCCATAAAAACCATTAACATAAACTGATGATAATTCAGATATTGCTGTCTCACTATTTAAATCAATTTGATAAGCATCTGCGATAGATTTTACTGCTACTACATGTGCTATTGCTCCAGCTTCTAATGTAGTAAATTCCATCCATCCATCGTAACCTTTCATACCACCAACATTATTGTTGTATACAAACAATCCACTTGTTAAATATCCTGTTTCTAAATATGATATTGCTAATACTAGTTTTGGATTTAATCCAAAAACATTAGACATTCTTGATACAAATTGTTCATATGTTAGTCCGTTATTTAAAATTATTTTTCCATCTACTATATTTCTATCAATAGTACATTCTTCAGATAATCTCATTTCTTCAATCGTTTTACCGTATTTTTCTGGCCATCTGTATAAGTCTCTTACAAAGTAAATTATACCTGCTTCTTCTGAACCTAAAGATCCCATCTTATCTTTTACTGATTGTGGACCAATTACAAAGTTTTGTAAGTATTCTTCATCTGTATAATCTTTTGTATATTCATGTACTAATTTTAATGTTTCATTTAGATTTAATTTAAACTTAGAGGCATAATACTTAACTGTATTATCTCTTTGTCTATTTAATAATCTTGAATTCATGTTATCAAAATATTCATTTATGAATGGTACTTCTTGTATTTCTTCTATTGCTAAACTACTTTCCACTTCTTGTTGAGAAATGTTTGTGCTTTCCATTCTTTTATTATTAATAATTAATAATGATAGGAATGTAGCTATTAATAAAGCAATAGGAACTACATAATACACTTCTTTTCGTAAATGATATTTTCGTGTTGTTCCTATCATACAAATTCTCCTCTTGTATAATATAATTTTACTTGATAATTATATGCTAGTCAAATGAGTTATTTATTTAACTGTCTATTTACACTATTTTATTATTCAAATGTTTTAGAGAAATTTCCTTCTTCAAATATTGTTATTTCTTCACCTTTTTGTGTAAAGCCGGTAATCTTTAAATCACTTGTTCCTATCATAAAGTCTACGTGATTTGTGCATTCATTTAAATTATATTCTTTTAGTTCTTCTGGTGTCATTCTTTCTCCACCTTTTATACATTCTGGGAATGATGCACCAAGTGCTAAATGGCATGCAGCATTTTCGTCAAATAATGTTTCATAGAAGATAATTTGACTATTTGATATTGGTGAATCATATGGTACTAAAGCTACTTCACCTAATCTATTTGAATTTTTACATGATGATATAATGTTTTTTAATGTATCTTCTCCTTTTTTCGCTCCACATTCTATTGCTATACCATTTTCAAATCTTATCCAGAATTCATCAATTACTACATCTTGGTATGATAAAGGTTTTGATGAATATACAATACCATTTGCACTTAAGCAATCTGGTGATGTAAATATTTCTTCTGTTGGAAAGTTAACTAATATTTCTTTTCCTGTAACTAATGTTTCACCACCTGATGCCCATAAATGATTTTTGGGTAATTCAATAGTAAAGTTTGTTCCGATACTATTTTCATATTTTAGTTTTTTAAAGCTGTAACTATTTAATTTAGTTGCTCTTTCTTTTAGTTTATTTATTTTGTTATTTAATATTTCTTCTGGATTATTGTCGTTTATTCCACATATTTTAAAAATTGCATTCCATAAATCTTCAACTGCGTTATCACTATTTGGAAACACTTCTTTTGCCCAGCTTTCTGTTGGTACTGCTGCTATACACCAAGGTGTTATTTGTTTATCTCTTAATTCATCAAATTTTTTTCTTGTTTCATAACCATACATTGTTATATCACTAATTAGTTTTGCATCAATATCATTATTTAATCCAGGCATTTCTGATGCTAACATTAAAAAAGCCCCACCTATTTCAGCATATTCATTCCATTTAGCTTTATTCCAATACTCTGTGTTTTTTAATTCTTCTATAGTTAGATTTTTTAATGCGCTATGTTTTAAATAAGGATCTACAATTTCAACATTTACATCTTTCAATCCTATTTTGTATGCTTCATCTGCAACTATTCTCATAAAATCTATTCGTTCAATATTACCACTAATAAATAATGGTTGTGCTGGATCTACTTTTAAACATGTTTTTAATAATACTTGTGCATATTTAATCATTTTTTCTTTCATAATATCCTCCTAAAAATTATATTTATTATTTTCTGTTATTTCTTTAACTGTTTCATCAATTGTAAGATTACTTGTATCTAAGAAATAGTTTTTATCATATGGTTTATTTTTAAAATTGTTTAATAGAATAATGCATCTTTCTTTCATGCGGCAATCTTCTGGTCTTTCTTTATCTCTTTTCATTATTGTTTCTTCATCGGTAATTAAGCATGTGAATTTTTTTTCAAAACCTTTATATTTTTCTTTAAACATTTCTATAGTTTCATTATCTATTATGTAATTAAATACAACATCATATTCATTTGCAAGATATACATCTATTAATGAAGTACATGCTTTCCAAAATACTTCTAAATGATTTCCTTCTAACCAAGCACTTTGATACCCACCTACTACTTGATGATATATTTCATCACCTTCAATTAGTACTGATTTATTACTTGATTCTGCTATTTTTTTAGAAATAGTACTTTTACCTACTCCTGCAGGTCCTGTAATTATATATAATTTTTTCATAATATCACCTATTTAAATTATAACATAATAAAAAAAGAAAATTATTTCTAATTTTCTTCGTTTAATCCTTTTAATTTTTCTCTTAATTTATTTTGAACCATATCTGAGTTAAAGAATTTTGATGCAACTTTTCTGTCCATTTCATCTTTTTGATATCCAAGTTTTACCATACTTGTTGCTGCATAGTCTACAATTAATAATTCTCCTGATATAAATCTTGCCATACGGCTATTTATGAATATAATTGGCTCTGCTATTTCTTCTGGTGTTGCAAGTCTATTTGCTTGACCTGTATGCTTAATTAATTCTCTTTCTCCACCAGCTTCTACTTCGAATTCATGTTTCATACCTGTATCTGTTGATCCTGGTAATACTGCATTAACTCTTATTCCTCTTTGTCCTAATTCAATTGCTTTTTTACTAGTATAATAATTCATTGCTCTTTTTGATAATGGATAAGCCATAATTCCTAATGTGTCATGTCTAGCTTGGTTATGTAATACTGCAGTCATTTCATCCCATGTATGAGCATTAATAAATTTCATATATTCTTTGTTATATTTTTCCCAATATAATCCACCAGTAGATGTTACATAACAAATTGATGAACCATTATCCATTCTTTTACTTAAATATGTTTCTGTTATATATACATTAGCGATATAGTTTACTGTGAATGTTGTATAGTAATTTGTTACTGCTCCACTTAATCCTGCTACTCCAAAGAAACAATCAATATGTTCTGGAATTATTGTGAATGCAGCATCTATAGATAATTTGTTACTTAAGTCTGCTTTAATAAATTTTTGTACTCCTGGTATAGATATAGCGTTTTTATCAATAGCGTATACTAGTGCACCTAGTTCTAATAATTGTCTAACAGTAGCATATCCTATACCTGAAGCTGCACCTGTTACTACACATACTTTGTCTTTATAATCAAAATAATCTTTCATATTAAGACCTCCTATTTTCTTAGTTTTATTATATCACAAAGGTATTTTTGTATAATACTTTATTATATGTATATGTAAATAATTAGACATATAAAAAGACTGTTTTATTCTTCAGTCTTTTTTGGATATTTTAATCTTAAATATTGCATTTCATAGTCATCTACAGAATTACGTTTTGAATTAATTGTTTCAGATATTTCATCAATTAATTCGGCCATTCTTTTTTTATCATCCTCTGTAAATTCTTGGAACATAAATTTCTTTATACACATATTTGCTATATTATCTGCTAATCTTCTTAATGGACTTGTTACGTGAGAATAGTAATCAATTCCTAAACCATAATGTCCACTATTTTTACTAGTATAGAATGCTCTTGGGAATAGATTTTTCATCATTTCTATTTCTTTTATCATTTGTGTATTATTATCTTTTTGTTTTAATTTTTCTTGTAATGAACTTAATAAGTTTATATCCATATCGTTTATATTATGACATCTATATATAAATGGTAGTTCTCTTTCATCAAAATATTTAGCAATGTTATAGTTTGTATAAATCATAGCTGATTCAACAACCGATCTTGATAAAGATTTATTCTTATCATTATGGAATGATTGATATACAAAATCTTCTTTATATACTTTTTTTAGTATTTCTGATACTATTGTTAAATTCATTAGTGTTTCAAAGAATTCCGGATCATCTACACCACGATCAACACATTCATCAAAATAATCATATGTTAAGTTACCAGCTATTTCACATATTTCATTTTTTACTTCAAAGTTTAGTAAATCACCTGATACAGCATCTATATCAAAATAGTAACTCATACAATAAGTTGTTTTTCCTTTATTTAAACTCATTGTATCTCCTGATAAATTAAATGGATATAATGGAATACAATAATCTCCCATATATAATGATGTTGTTCTTCTTATTGCTTCATCCATTAGTATTGAATTTTCTGGTATATACGAACCAGGATCTGCTATATGAACTCCTAAATGAAATATACCATCTTCATATATAATTGATAATCCATCATCTAGTTCTTTAGCTCCTTCTCCATCAAATGTATAAATTTTTCTTTTTGTTGTTGCTTCACCAATATTTCTGTTTTTTATATAAATTGTACTAGCTTCTAAATTATGAGCTTCTTTAAATTTATCATGTATTTCATATTTATAACTTAAGTATTCTAATGTATTTGGTTCTTCATATCCCATAATTGTATTTGATACATTGTTTATAAAGAATGATAATTTTTCTTTAAGTCTATTAGAAGTGAATTTTTTAGAAGAAGCAAAGTTTTTAACTTTTTCTAACATTATTTTTTTAGTACCTTCATCTATTTTTAATTTATCATTACTAAACATTACCTTTAATACTTTATCATAATAAATTAAATCATCTATTGGTCCTAGATTTTCTTTTGATAGATAAATGTCTAATGAATCTAAATATGCTTCTAATACTTTTTCAACTAATGGTACTCCATTTGTATCTACTGAATTAACGATATGTGGAAATTTTTCACAAGCTTTTACTAGGAAATTAATATATTTTTGTTTAAATATAATATAGTAAATAAACTCTTCGTTATTTGGATCATAGTTAACTGGATTATCTAGGTATAGTATTAACATTGTGTTTTCCATTTTATGCATGATATTTTTTAATATTCTATATCTTGATAATTGTTGTTTGTTGTTTTCTTCTTGATATGCATGCAAATGTGTTTTTATTGCATTATGTATATAAGTAAATCTATTCGATAATTGTTGTTTTAAACCTTGATTACTATTTAGCATTACTACTAATACATCAAATAAATCAAATATATATGTTATATCATTAGTTGCGTTATAATCGAAACTAAGCATTTCATCTTCTAAAATATCTACTAATGCTACTGATGATTTATTTTTATTTGTATACATTATTGAATGTTTTTCTTTTATTAATAAATTTTTAATATGTTGTTTATAATCCATAACTACCTCCCTATATTTAGATTATAACAAAAAAAGATAATATCTTTATACTTTAATTAATTATATAGCTATAGGTTTTATTTATAATGTATGGTAGTTGTAATAATATATATACTAATAATATAGGTGATCTTTTGAAAAAGAATATTATAAATATATTTTTAATTATATTAATATGTATTGCTTTATTCTCTTTTTATAATATTATTAATCATAAAATTGATAGTATAAATACTAATAATGAAATAAGAATATTACAAAATAATACAATTATTAATAGTATTGATAAAGATGATGTTAATTATATTGATATTAATTTTGATAACTTAATTAATGATAATAAAGATACTGTTGGATGGATACAAGTTAATGGTACTAATATTAATTATCCTTTTGTACAAACTAATAATAATGATTTTTATTTAAAGCATTCTTTTGATAAGTCTTATAATTCTAGTGGTTGGATATTCTTAGATTATAGAAATAATATAAGTAATAATTATGATAAAAATACAATTATATATGGTCATGGAAGACTTGATAATACTATGTTTGGTTCTTTAAGAAATACTTTGTCTGAAGATTGGTTAAATAATAAAGATAATCATATTATAAAAATATCTACTATTTATAATAATTCTTTATGGGAAGTATTTAGTGTTTATCATATTCCTACTACTAGTGATTATTTAAATATTTCATTTATAGATGATAATGAATATAAATTATTTTTAAATATGTTATTAAATAGAAGTATTTATAATTTTAATACTAATGTTGATGTTAATGATAAAATACTTACTCTATCCACTTGTTACAATGATAAAGATAAAATTGTTGTGCATGCAAAGTTAATAAAAACTATATAGAACTTTTTATTGTTTAGTGATAAAATCAATTTGTTCAAAGAAATATAATAAAAAGAAGATGAATTTATGCCTTCATATGTATCACATGCTATTATGGCTGAAGAATTACATAATAGATTGAAAATAAACGGTATTAAAACTATTAAAAGTTCTATTAAGTTAAGTTCATTAATACCTGATTTAGCTAGTAAGAAAACTAATAATCATAATAGTAATACTGAAGATTATATATTATTTTTAATTAAGTATATTAAAGATAATAAATTATTTAATAATAGTGAAGTATTAAGTATGTTATATGGAATTATTAGTCATTATTATTTAGATACTTATACTCATCCATTTATATATAATATTGATTTTAATTCAAAGAATAATTCAATGATAAGAAGTCATCATTATATTGAAGGATATTTAAATTATTATTTAGCTGAAAAAGTATTAAAGAAAAATATATTATTAGTAGATCCTGAATATAGTACTAATGGTAAGTTATCATTAAAAAATAAAATAATATTAGATTTATCATATAAGAAAATATATGGTATAGATATTATGTCTACAATAAAAAGTAATCTATACAATATTAAACTATTGGAATTTGCTTATAAAAAAATTGTTAAGAATAATAAATTATTAGCTAAATGTACAGGTTTTGATTCTTTTATGAAACTAAATCATTTTACAGAAGCTGATATTGATAATAGAAATAATAACGAATGGATGAATCCTTTTACTAGTCAAATAAGTAATAAGAGTTTTATTGAATTATATGAGGAATCTATAATTGCTTGTACTGATACTATAAATCTTATTAATTGTTATTTTAATGATGAAGTTGATTTTGATAAATTAACAGGTATATTTAATAAGTCATATGATACTGGTACTATTCATGCATTAAAAAAGAAGAAGTAATTCTTCTTTTTTTAATTTATCATATCAATCATTCTTGTATGATAGCCATTTTTTTCATAGAAGTTAATTGCTTTATCGTTATATGCAAATACTCCTATAAGGATTTTTTCGCAACCATTTTCTTTTAAGTATTTTTCCATTTTATGTAATAATTTGGAACCTATACCTTTACTTCTTATATTTTTGCTTACTATAAGTTCTGATATACGACCTCTTTTAGGAGCTTTAAATTCATATGTTTCTTCTACATCGTTATTTATTAAACCTACTACTAGACCTACTATTTTATTTTCTTCTTTATATAGAAATATTTTACCTTCATACTTATTAATTTCTTCCATAGTAGTTTTAAAGTATTTTTCCTTATAATTATTTCCTACTATGTTATATCCTTCTTTATCTATTGATTCAATATGTTCTTGTAATTCTAATAATAAGTTTTTTATATCTTCATCATATTTAATATCATAATCTATAATCATATTATTCTCCTTTTATATATTTATTTAAATTACTCATTAATTCTTTTGTATCTTCGTATCCTAAGTTATATTGTTCTTTTATTATTTCTCTATTCTTTTCTAATTTAGATATTTTTATTTTTCTATATGGACGAATAACAAATATATTTTTTTTCTTTTCTTCTTTCTTAATATAATCTAATGTATCATTATATAATTTATATCTATTTTTTATACCTTCTAAGAAGATTGGATATTTTTTATATACTAAATTAAAAAATAACATGTTATATGGTTTTTTCTTAAAATCTAATGGTTGTGTTGTTACTACTATAATTCTATCGTATCCCATTTTTTTTGCTTGTTTAACTGGTATTGAATCTCCTATAGCACCATCTAAATATTTATTGTTATCTATTTCTACTATTTAGAAAATAATGGCATTGAACCAGATGCTCTCAAATATTCTAAATCTTCTGGAAATTTTTTTATTTCTTTATATTCTGGTTTACCATTTTTTAGATTAGTAACTGTTGCATAAAATTTAGTTTTAGATTTATTATATGTATCAAAATCAAATGGATCTAATTCATAAATTAATTTATTAAAACAAAATTCTTTATTCATTACATTACCTGTTTTTATTAATGAATGTATTCCCATATAATCTTTATTATCGCAATAGTTTAGACTATATCTTAGTGCCCTTCCTTTTTGGTTTGATACATAATTTATACCAAATAAAGCACCTGCTGATACACCTATTATTGCATCTATTTTTATTTTTGTTTCTAGTAGAGCATCTAATACACCTGCTGTGTATATACCTCTCATTGCTCCACCTTCTAGTACTAAACATGTTTTCATAAAATCACCATAGATTTATTTTACCATATTATATTATTTTAGTTATTTGATATAAAAAAAATCGATATTATATCGACTTTTTTATGGATTATTTTTTTAATTCAAAACGATATTTTTGTTTAATATCAGGATATTTTTCATGATCTACTTCTGACATAAACATATCTAATGGTCTTGCTGCAAAGTCTACTCCATCAATGCATTCTGTATGGTAAAGTGGTTTATAGATCATTAATTCTTCTTTATTTTCTGTATGTCTTGAAGTTCCAATTATTTCATATAAATATAAATTTGGATCTGCTGCTAATTGTTCTTCAGTCATGTTTTCTCTTTTGAAATGTTGAACAATATCACCTTTATTAAATTTTCTTTCCATTTTTATCACTCCTAATTTAATTATATCATATATTATTTAAAGATTACTTTTCCTTTTTCTAAATCTTCCTTTAAATTTTCAATATTATTTATATGACCTATTCTTGTATAGTTATATGTTGTAGTAAATGATTTATAAAATATTACTATGCAATTATCACCATATAACATAACATCTCCTGTGTTAATATTTTTTACTTTTTCTTCATTGTTTTTTAAATTGAAATCCAAATATGAATAATATTCATTTCCATTTAATTCTTTCATTGATATTTCTAGAGGCAGTTGTTTTAATAATTCATTTGTTGTTTCATTATTTTCTAATTCTATATCATAACTATTATTATTAATTATTATTTTTGTATTGTTCATTTCTTCACCTTTCTCTTCTTCCGGAATATCTAGATTAAATGTATTTTTACCAATAGTTAAATCATATTTATTAACATTACCTTTTTGATCATCTATTACTAATTTAGTTTCACCTTTTGTATGAAATTCTACATTCATACAATATGTATTTAATTCTTCGTTATATTCAACATTTATTTTGCCATATTTTTCATCTTCTAAATATATTTTATATGTATCATCATAATAGAATGATTCTGTACTGCATTTTAATACTTTTTCATAATATGGATTAGTACTAAATGCAATAATACTAAATACAATTATACTTGTAATACTTATTGCTAATCCTGTATATTTTATTTTTTTATTATTAAATATTGCTAATGGATATATTATTGCAGTTGATAGTATTAATATTAAGCTGATTAAATGACGTGGAAATGAATATATTATTCCATGTATTGTAAGTGGTAAACTGCTAGTTAGTAAACCTACTATTACACCAATTATGATTGCTGATAATATTATCACTTTATAAGATATATTTAATTCTCCAAATATCTTTTTCATATTTATCACTACTTCGTTTTTCTTGCATAATTATTATAATATAAAAAAATCGATTTTTAGTCGATTTTTTTTAACTTTTATTATAAATACCATAGTTTTTCATTATCTTTTCTAACTTCTTTTATAATTCCACCAGCAAGTACTTCTCCATCTTCACCATATAAAACACAAGCTTGACCTGGTGTTACTCTTTTTACTCCTTCTGGATAAGTAACTATTATTTCTTCTTCGTTTTTCCATTCAACATTAACGGGAATATCTTCTTGTCTATATCTAAACTTAGCAAAACATTTTTCTATTTTAGAATCATTTAATATGTTTAATTCATTAACAATACATGATGTAGTTATTAGATAATCATTTTCTTCACCTGTACAAACATATAAAATATTCTTATCTAAATTCTTACCAACAACAAACATTCTTTCAGCAGTTCCGCCTACATCAAGTCCTCTTCTTTGACCTATTGTATAGTACATTAAACCTATATGTTTACCTACTACTTCATTAGTATCAATATTAACCATATCACCAGGTGTGTTTGGTAAATAGTTACTTAAAAAACTTGTTAAATTTCTTTCACCTATAAAACATATACCAGTTGAATCTTTTTTTGTTGCTGTTATTAATCCATATTCTTCAGCAATTTTTCTTACTTCTGGTTTATCTATATCTCCTAATGGAAATAATACATTTGATAATTGTTCTTTACTTACTTGAGACAAGAAATAAGTTTGATCTTTATTTAAATCTCCAGCTTTATATAATTTGTCATCTTCTATTTTTGCATAGTGTCCTGTTGCTATATAATCTGCACCTAACTTTTCTGCTTCTTTTGCAAATTGATCAAATTTAATATATTTATTACACATTATATCTGGATTAGGTGTTCTTCCTTTTTTTAATTCGTCTAAAAAATATTTAAATACGTAGTCATAATATTCTTTAACAAAATCTTTTCTGTGAAGTGGTATTCCTATTTTTTCACATACTGCTTTTGCATCATTATAATCTTCTTCTTGAGGACATATTCCAGTTTTTCCAACTGGTGCGTCATTGTATTCTCCGTTTGCAAATGAATCCCAGTTTCTCATATATAAACCTTCAACTTCATATCCTTGATTTTTTAATAATATTGCAGCAACTGATGAATCTACTCCACCTGACATTCCAACTATTACTTTTCCTTTACTCATTTTAATTCCTCCAATAAAAAAACTAGGATGTTGTTTCCTAGTTTTATATTTAACTTATATTTGTTAATTATGAAACACTAAAACAACCAATTGTTCATTGATTTAATTGTAATTATTAACTGTTTATGGCTATTACGGTTGTTTTGCATACTCGTGTTTCCTTTCTTTTATGAACATAGTATATCATATTACATAAAAAAAACTAACTATTTCTAGTTAGTTAATTTACAATTGGTAGCATATCGGTAGTAATTTTCAACCAATAAACTAAAAATAAATGAAATACTAATTTCTAAAAACAATATAGCATAGTTTTATAAAATATCAAAATCATTTTTAACCATCTATATCATTTCTTCTGATAAAATCTTCATATACCCATTCTGGTGCATAATCTAATATATAATCCAACTCATCTATAAGTTCTTGTTTTGTCATTCTTCTTAAATACTTTCTAGAATTATTATATTGATTTTCTCTATATTCTTCATATTCCTCTTGTAATGCCAATTGTTCTTCTTCAAATTCTTTTGCACTATTTGGTACTACTGTAAAATATGTAGCCATAATATGTTTGCAAATAATCATTTTACCATTTGCATGAGGGCAATTACATTTAGAAGTTCTAGGTTTCTTCAAATTTAGATATACATTATATTTATCTGTTCCTTCCACTGTGCTTTCATATTCATAATTACTTATTTCTTTTATATCCTTTACCTTATTTAATTTATAATATTCCAATCCTCTCCAAATAGAAGAGCCACTTGCACTTGTTATTATACTCATATTATCCTATTTCCTTTTATTTATTATTTTGAAGTAGTATCACCTATAAATAAAAACGACACTCAT
This sequence comes from Bacilli bacterium, assembly GCA_016296185.1. Taxonomy (GTDB): domain Bacteria; phylum Bacillota_I; class Bacilli_A; order RF39; family UBA660; genus Coprovivens. Next base: position 148 of record JAEDJT010000031.1, on the reverse strand, counting down.
CTGCAAAGATAAGTGTCACACGTTTTACGGGTAGACATTCAACTTAGCGAACTGAATGTTCCCTTTTTTATTTTATGCAGGTTTTCTTGCTAAATACATAATAACATAAAAAAAGACTTTTAACAAGTCTTCTTATTTACAATTGGTA
>JAEDJT010000070.1 GCA_016296185.1 Bacilli bacterium | reverse complement strand
ATTGAAAGAAAGGCTACCCCTCGAAAGGTAGGAGTTAAAGACTTAATTGTATTTACTAATGGTAAGATAGGTATGGTTATAAGTGATACTAAAGAATATACAAATATAAATACAATTACTACATTATACTCTTTATTAGATATGGATAGTGGAGAAATAATGAATGATATGTGGCATACTTCTATTGAAGATTTAATTAAAGAAATTCAATTAGATGTAAGTAGAGTTATACCTGAAGGTCAATGTGTATTAAGTTTATTGGAGGGCAAGTAAATGGAAACGATTAGTAAACAATTATATTATAAAGAATATGAATCACCAATAGCTTATGGATATAAAGAAGAACATAAAGTAAAATCTTATGTTAAGATTATGGTGCATTTTGATTTTAAAGAATGGTTAAGATTTTCAGTATCATCTCCAGATTTTGGATGTTGTTATCATAATCCATTTAAAGCATTATTAAGAGTATTGGAACATGAAAGTATAGGTATGGCTAAATATCAAAGACTTAAAGATGATTGTAGAAATCAAGATAAATGGAGAAGTCTTGACCCAGATTATAAAAGAAAGGAATGATAAAGGATGAATTTTAAAAAAGAATTAAATAAAAGAGATAGAAAGAAAAAGCTATATAACAAATGGATTAAAATAGCTGATAAAGTATGGGATTATATAATAGACCCAATACAAGAATATGTAGATAAACAACATATTAAAAAATATTCAAACATAAATTACTATAAAAAAAATAAGATATTAAAGTTATTAAAGAAAGAATTATATAATGAATTACTAATTGATGGAGTAGTATATCTAGCTGATTATGAAGGAAGTTACTATACAAATGAAGATTCAATGATTATAACTTCACAATATCTAATGTATATAAGTGATAGCAAATATATGAGAATGTATAGAAACTATGTAGTAACTAAAGACAATACTAATTGGACTAAAGAATTAATAACCGATATAAGTAAGGAAAAAGAATTTTCCATATCAACTGTTAAAGGTAAAGATATATTAACAAATACGATTGGATTTGCATATCAAATATTTAAAGATACTGATGTGTATGTAATAGAAGTCAATAAGGAGGATAAATAATAATGTTAGATGATGAATCAAGAGAATTAGCTATAGCTGATAAAGATGAATTTATTGATAATGAAATAGATATGGTAAATACTCTTAAAATATTTAAATGTAATCTAGAAGAGTATTTAGATTATCTAAATAGTTTGTCTGGAACACAATATAATAGAATGTTATTAGTAATGTCTCAAGATGAAGAAGTAAAAATACAAGAATTGCAAGATGAAATGGTAAAGTTAGTTGATGAAATAACTATATTGTTAAGATAATAGAAATAAATAATAATAGAAAGAGGAAAAATATGACTAAAGATAATAGAAGGATATTGAATGATAATGAATTTATAGAAATGATGGAAGATAGGTATGGTGAAATAACAACTGAATTTGTTAAAGATGGAATAGTTCATGAAGCTAGAGTAATAAATATTCCTCTTAAATATTTTTTAGTAGATATATTAGATGATTTTATTAAAGACATTATATGTGATTTATATAATGACGGATGGGATTTTACTAAAGATATAAATTTTTTAGAAATAGTAGGTGAATAAAAAATAAAAAGAGAGGAGTAATCCTCTCTTTTTTAACTTAGTTTTATATCTCCAACTAAAGTTGGATTAATTACTAATTTGCTATTGTATATTTCTATAGGATATTTTGATTCAAAATAACAATCGTTAAAATACCAAGGACATCTTTCATGACCATATCCTGATTGATTTAATACTACTCTATTTTCACTAGTATTTTTATCATTGAATATAAATTTACAATTATTAAATGTTATTCCACTTCCATAGTATAAGGCTAAAGTATTTCTATATAAGTAGAAAGTACAATTATTAAATTCTGCTACTAAATTTAAACTGTCTTTATTGCTACATAATATTCTTTCTTCATAATCATCTGCATTTATTATACAATCATTTAATACCCATTTAGCATAACCTACATGCCATCCTTGACATAATGCTTTAGTTTTCATATTAAAAGTGCAATTATTCATAGTTGTTTTATTACTACACCAATAATTAGAATCTTCAAATACTGAGTTTTCAATAGTTAATTCTTTAGAATTATTATGCTCTCTAACTTCACAATTTTCAAAATAGCCATCATTATAATAATTAAAGTTATTATTAGGGTCAAAATATACAACAGTATTCTTATATTTATCTCTAGATAATGATAAATCTTTTAGATTACTTATAGTAACTTGTCCACCATCAAATGTATTTCCATAAGTAAGTCCTCTTCCAGACATATTAGAATTTACAAATGTATTATTATAAGCTATATCATTATCTGTTAGTGATAAATTCCCTCCACCTTTATCTCTTTTATTGTCGTCATCTACACCTTCATGCCATTCAAAAGTACAATCATGTACTACTTTTTTCTTTGAGTATATAGAACATACTACACTATTAAATTTACAATTCTTAATTTCTATATTTTCAGTACCATTATAATTATCTATATCGCCTTTTCTGTTATTATAGAATTCACATCCATCTATAGTTACATTTGTTACATATTCATAATGTTCTATATCTATACCGAATTGTGGGTCTATTCCACCTATATGATGTATTTTGCAATTTTGAATTAAATAATTATCTCCACTAGATACTAAAGATATACCTTGTCTTCTTGAACCATATAAATCGCAGTTTAATATTCTAACATTGTTAGTATACGATTTAAGTGGAGGAGCTAAAGTACAAATACTATCACCTATACAGTTGCATACTGTCACTCCATTTACTTCTATATTGTCTGCATCGCCTATTAGTATGCCTGTACCAAATTCATGAGTATGATATATCTTTTCTGTAGTTAAAGCGTATTCATTAGTAGTATAATCATTTTTTTCTATATTTTCATTAAATATTCTTATTCTTATTTTAGCTGTACCTTCTAGTAATTCAAATACATCACATAAAGCTCTATTACCAGTTATTCCTAAGAAATTATTATCTGCATCATAGCAATAAACTCTTTTCTTACCTCCATCAACGCTATTAAAATAAGTATCCCATAATGGGACTATAGCCATTTTCTTAGGTAATCCTGACTTTTCTTTGGTGAACCAATCTATATATGTATCTATATAATCTGTAATTATATCTTGATTACCTTCAACCTCTTCTTCTAACCCAGTTTCCTCATTAATAAATCCTGGTTTAAATAAATATCCAGCATCTTTTAATCTCATACCGTAATCATGAGTTAATTTATCACCTTTTATTATACCGCCAGTAACCTTAGAGTTTTGGCAATGTACAAAGTTAAATATAGCATAATAAGGGTCTTTGCAAGGCACTTGTTCTAAAATACAATCATCTAAGATTAATTCTAAATCACTAGGCATTGCAATACCTTTTCTTGGATGTGTCCATTTCCAATCTGTAACATCATCAGATAATTCTATTGGATTAGTAACAGATGTATCTATAGCATAATGACCTGAAGGTAGTTTGACTTTTTTGTATCCTTGTTCCTTAGCATCTAATAATAATTTATTTATACCTTTTGTAGTTTCTATTCCATTAGTATTATCATTAGAAATATTATATTTAACTAAATCTATAAGGTCAACATTTAAAATATTAACATCTTTAGTTAATCCATCTATTGTTTTATCTATATAAATTATTGCATTATTTATAAATTCTTTTCTATTAACTATATCTTGTTTAGCATTATTTAAACAATCAATAGCGTTACTTATTAAATCGTAAAATTCTTTATTCATTTATACAACTCCTTATAAAAAAAATATGCCATGCAATAATAAGCATGGCATTTAATGATATTATTTATTTAATGCTTCTTCTAATCTAGTTAATGCTTCATCTAATTGTTTTAATTGGTCAGCATTATTATCTTCTATTTGTTTTTCTAAGTCAACTATTTTAGCATCCTTTTCAACTATTACAGCATCTTTATCTGATACTTGTGATTCTAAATCAACTATCATAGCTTCTTTTTCAGCTAATTGTGTTTTTAATTCTGCTATTGTTTTATTTTTATTGTTTAATTCATCTTTAAATGATTCTAATGAAGAAACTAATACATTTATTCTATTTAATATTTCTTGGAACATTTAAATCACCTCCTT
>JAEDJT010000069.1 GCA_016296185.1 Bacilli bacterium | reverse complement strand
TCTAATATTTGATGTTTAAATGAAGATATATTATGGTCAAATTTTAATTTTAATTGTTTTCCTTCTGCTGATAAATAAAAGAATTCTAAATCTACCATAACAGGATTATTAATTTTTAATACTACACCTCTATTTCCTAAACTATCTCTTCTTTGAGCACAATATAGATACCATATTCCACTTTCAATAGTAAAGTCATACCAATCTAAATTTAATTCTTTTCCATAATTAAGATTAGTTGTATATACATCTTCCCAAAGTTGAAAATTACTTAAACTAGATGTCCTACGGATTGTAATATTTCCAATAAATATTTCACCTGCTGTATCTCCTTGTAAATGAATATGAATTCCGCCTTCCTTATTATCTGCTTCTGCAGTAATAGTCGCATTTAGTTCTTCTTTACTACTATTTTGAATAACTACAAATTCATATTTATCAATTTGAGAATATAAATTCATTGTTGTATATTCAATAGTAAGTAAGTATTCGTTACCATCTAAAAATTCATATGGAAATATATAAACAAATTGATTATCTGTAGATGAATTTGTATATTGTAAATCACTATCAGATATCATTTCATTTGTATTTGCATTATATAATTTTATTCTATAACTTTTTAAAGTTTCTGTTTCATTTGAATCATCAAATGTAAGTTCTCCTACAATTTGATTATCAGCATTCATCCATAAAGTTGATTCTGTGGCGGTCTCAAATCCTGTAATTTCTAATGTAGGTACAGAAATTCCTCTTACAAGACATATTGATGACCATTCTGAAAATAATGCTAAATTACTAGACAACCAGCTATCAATTGCTTGAGGAACATCTAATGAGACTTCAGTAGCATTAGAACTAGTAAATCTAATTTGTAGCTTATAATATTGGTTTATTTCAAACCCATTTTGTAAATCATCATTATTTATTTCAATATAATATTTATCATCAGATATTCTGTCATTATCAGTATGAATATTAGTTAGCATTATATCACATGGATATTTAGGTTCTTCACTTAAGTTATTTATATTTCTTCTCTGTGAATATAAAGCTGATTTGTTATTATTTTGATAACTAATAGATATTTGAGCATTAGCTATATCTGAGAGACTATTATATAAAGATATAGAAAAATATATTCTACATTTTGTATATCTTCCATTAATTAGAAACGCTGGATTAAATGTTTCTATGATAGGAGGATATAAATTATTATTGATTGCCATAGCTATTTATCTCCTTTTTTCTCTTCTTATTTTACTTATTGTCAATATCTTTATTTTTTGAATCTGGATAATAAACATTTAACTTACGTAAATCATCCATTAAGTCTTCAATAAAACTATTACCACCTTCACTCTTATAATGTGAATATCTTTTTTCAATACAATCTAAACTATATGCATCTATAGTTCTACTTTTTGAATAACAAAATTTATGATGTTGTTCTGTTATCCAAGATTTTATATCATCTTTATCAGATTGAATAAGCATTTGTATTAAATCATTTAATTCCTGTATTTGTTGTTCTGTATTTTTATATAAATTTGATAATTTATTAATTTTTTGTTCACTCTCATTAATACGCTTAATTATATCTTTTTTATCTTGTCTCTTTTCATTCTCTTTATTAAACATTTTTCTTAATCTATCTACTGCCCAATCCCAAAATGTAACAACACTTTTGAAGGCTAATGCAAACATAACTAAAAATATCAATATTTCTGTTAAAGAATATGATTGTAAAAATTCTAACATTTATTAACATACCTCCCCTTAAAATTATTTATATTTACTAAATATAAATAAAAAAGGGGCAAAACTATTTATATAGTTTTGCCCGATAATATATTTATTCACTTTTTAAAAGTGCTTGTAATTCATTAATTTTATCTCTAACAGCTTGTCTTTTTAAAGATAATTCTTCATAATTATAAGGATCTTCTTCTCCTTTTAATCTTGCTTCATAAATTTTTATAATCTTATAGTCTCCAATATCACTAGTTGGAGCATCTAAATCTAAAATTAAACCTCTAATTTCAGATTCTATTCTTTCTTTTTCTTCATTTTTCATAATATAATATTTTCCTTTCTGCTTTAAATAAGCTATTTAAGTAAAAGTAATGGACGAACGTATTTGTTAGATGAAGCATTAGAACAATCTGCCATATTAAATCCGGAAACAGAACAAAAATATTCTTTTGTACCAATTCCTCTTAGCCACCAGCCATTATTTTTAAATCCAATCAATTCTGGTCTTAATCTAAAACAAGCTAATTGAGTATTCGCTTCACCTGTATCAAATCCTGCTGAACTCCATACTATTCCTCCATAAGCTTGATTTTCAGACATTAATGTAATTTTTGTCTGCAGATATTCAAAGTTAGAAGAACCGCCACTAGTAAATCCAAATCTATTAGGTTGATTTGTACCAATTGATTTAGTAAGTAAAGATCTAAAACTTAATAAATGGCTATCTCCATAAGCATTTGTATATCCAGTTAGATATTTTGGCAAAGTGGTTGTCCACATTTTAGAATTAGTGAATCCACCTACTGTACTATCAGTATCATTCATTTTAGTTGTTCCTAAGGGATCAAAAGGAATAATTGCTACATGATGAGTATCAAGACGTTGTCCATCTCCCGTAGATTTACCTAAATAAGCATCACATTCGGCAATAATATCAATATGATCTGTATATGTAATTCCATCTATTACTTTTGTTTTTCTTATATAATCTCCTGGAAATATATTACTAAAATCTCCTGCTGCTAAATCAGTACTCATTTTACCACTATTAAAATAAGAAGTAAGATCTTTTCCTCTATAATATCCATTATGCGCAGCAGCAGAATTATTAATTACAATACTTTGAAGCTCTTCAACAGAAGTATTAATATTAGTAACAGCTTCTTGAACAGTTGAACCATCATCTAAATCTACATATTTAGCATCTGCGCCAAGAGGTATATAATCACTAAGAGTTCCATCTGACTTTTTAACTTTTAATTTTTTTATTCTTTCTATCATTATTTCTCCTCTCTTTTATATTAAAAATATAAATAATTTTCTTTATTATTATATTTTTAATATTTGACCTGCATAAATTAAATTTTTATTTTTTATGCCATTTTTTCTAATTAAAACATCTACAGTTGTTCCAAATTTAGAAGCAATTCCACTTAGAGTATCTCCAGGTTTTACAGTATAAGTTTTTTGAGATGATGAACTACTTACATTAATTTTATCTTGAACTTCATCATAACGAGAATCAAGAACAATTTTCCTTGTATCTCCATTTCCATATTTTCCTGCTTTTGTTTCAGCTGCTAATATATCAACAGAAGCTGTAGTAATATGATTAATAAAGTCTTGAACTTCATCATATCTTGAACCTAATGCATTTTTTCTATCATCGCCATTTCTATATTTACCTTGCATTACTCCAACAGCTAAGTCTAATGTACTTCCACTATGTGTGGCAATGCTTGGTTGTGGATTGCTAGGTTGAGGTTGTGTATTACTTGAGCTATCTCCAACAACCATTTTATCTATATAAGCATAATTTGTATCTAAATTTCCATTATATCCATTAAATCTACCAGCAGATGTAAATTGCCACATAGCTAATCCACTTCTACTATTAGCATCAACAGCTAATCCCTTTTGTTTTCCTCCTGACATTGGCCATTGAGCAATCCATTTTGCATATCTATCTAATTCAGAATCTCTTAATTGATTATTAAACCATGATTCTGAGGCATAAATTCCTGCCCAATATCCAGCATTTTCTACTTTCTCACACCAAGCTGTGCACATAGCTCTTAATGTAGAATTAGAAGGCATACCATGATTTCTTTTATAACTATCAGCATCTTCCATATCAAACCAGCATCCCATTGAGTAATCATTTTTATATGGTGCTATTGCATTTAAGAAATTAGTAGCTTCTTGTTTTGCTCCATTAACATCTAAAGCATAAGAATACCAATAAAAACCAAATGGAATTCCTAATGATTTACATAAATCAACATTTCTTTTGAATTTAGTATCAATAGTGCCACTAACTCCATAACCAACTCTAATGATAACAAAATCAATTTGTGATTTTAAAGCTGCTAAATTAATATCTCCCTTATGAGAACTTATATCAATTCCTCTTTTCGCCATTGTTTATTTTTCACTCCTTTTATATCAAAATTTGCGCAAATACGCATTTATAATTTA
>JAEDJT010000006.1 GCA_016296185.1 Bacilli bacterium | reverse complement strand
GCATTCCTTTAACAGCTCTTTCAATCATTTCTTCTGGATATTTTTCAATCATAGTTTTTGCAGTTCTTTCTCTTAAACCACCTACATAACCACTATGGTTATAGTATTTCTTGTCATTTAATTTGTTACCAGTTAATTTAACTTTTTCAGCATTAACGATAATAACATAGTCTCCACAATCAATGTGTGGTGTAAAAGTAGGTTTATTTTTACCTCTTAATACCATAGCAACTTGACTAGCAAGTCTACCTAAAGTAACACCTTCAGCATCGATTACATACCATTTACGTTCAACAGTTTCTTTACTTTGCATGAATGTATTCATATCTAATTTCCTTTCAGTGGTCTCCTTTGCTTCGCTTTCCCAAGGCTAACAAATTCAATCCAATAAAATGTACCAGTTAAAATTATATGTGAAACAAAGGGAATTGTCAAATAAAATCAGTGATTTTTTCGATTTTTTTAAAATTTTTTTTAATATTGGACATTTTCTAAGTATAATCCACATGCTGGAGCAGTATAAATACCCATATTTTCAGCAGAATCTAGGAGGAATTTAACATAAGAAATATCTTGTTTACCTCTACCAACTTCTATCATTGCTCCAACTAAATTTCTTACCATATATCTATAGAAACTTTTTCCATCAAAAATAATAGATAAAATATTATTATCTAATTCAAATTTAATATCGTAAATAATACATGTATAATCTTCTCTTTCACCAGAAACAAAATTATGAAAATCATGAACTCCTTTAAGTAATTCAGCTACTTCCTTCATTTTATCTATATCTAATTTATATTCACATTGATAAATATAATCCACATCAATAGGATTATATTCACCTAAATTAATCTTATAAATATATCTTTTACCAACAGTAGAAAATCTTGCATGAAAATCCTCTTCTACAGATTTAACTTCTTTAACATAAATATAAGGTTTAACTAGTGAGTTTAAAGCACTTTTTAATCCTTCTTCATCAATATTAATATCAAGTTTAAATGAAACACCTTGTCCATTTGCATGAACTCCTCTATCAGTTCTACCAGCACCTTTAACAACAACTTCACTTTTATTAATTTTAGTTAAAGCTTCTTCTAAAACCTTTTGTACACTTTGTTCTTCATTTAATCTTTGAAACCCATAAAACTTACTTCCATCATAAGCAATCTTAATTAAATAGTTCATATAATCACCCCTTTTATACTTTCCTATATATTTCTTTAATTAATTCTTTAAAATCTGTATATTCTAAAATATTACAACCTTTACTATTTGCATAATTTGTAAACTCAACAATCTTAGGCATCTCAACATAATTATACAACTCTTCATTATAAAAATCTTTCTTAGTTCCACTTAAAACTAATTTTCCATTGTTAATAACATAATAATTATCAACAAGATCAAACATAAAACTAACATCATTAGTAATAACAATAATTGTTTTATTTAGTTTATTCTTAAGCTTTAAAAATAACTTTTTATAACTATCCTTTTCTCTAAAAGATAATCCTTTTTCAAAATCCTTAAGAACAATAACATCAGGATTGAAACCTAAAACAGCAGCTAACATAATTAACTTTTGTTCAATAAAAGATAAATCATTAGGATTCTTATCAATAAATGAATCATTTAATCCAACTAATCGTAATGAATCTGAAACTCTTTTATTAATATTAATATCATCATATTTATGTAATGATAATTGATTATTTATATATTCTTTAACAGTATTTTCTTTATAAATATAATCATCTGAATCATACACATAACCTATTTTACTTAATAAAACCTTATAATCAGAAACTTTAGTTGTTTTCTTTATTGATACACCATTAAACAATAATTCTCCACTAGAAGGCTTTTTAGATAAAGTTAATAATAAATCTATAAAACATTTATCATTTATAAAACCAGTTATAGAACCAGAAATAATATCTAAACTAAGACTATCTAATAACTTATCTTGCGATTTTTTCTTATCAGAATAAGAAACATTATTAAAAACTATTTCCATAAATTCCTCACCATCGCTTCCTTATTCAAATACATTTTACTAATTAAATTATAAGCTTGTAGCTGAATAGATAAATCAACCATAAAAGGTAAAGAAAAACCTAATCTTTTTAATATTTTTTCATTTTTTAATACATCAATTGTTTTTCCATCAATAGCACTTTTACCATCAAATAAACATAATACATAATCAGTATATAAAACATCTTCAAGATCAGAAGTAACATTTATTAAAATTATATTCTTATAATTTAAATAATTTAATAATAAAATTTCAGTTCTATTATTTAAAAATAAGAATAAATCATCTAATGCAATATAACTTGGTTCCATAATTGCATAACTAAGTATTTTTATTAAGATTCTATCATTATCATTCAAATCAACAATCTTACAATTATATAAATGTTTAATATTAAAAAATAAATTAATATCATCTAATCTATTTTCTATTTCTTTTTTAGAAACATTATTTTGATTTAATCCATATAATAATTCATCTTTAACAGTTTCACAAATAAATTTAGAATTTCTAAAAACAACTTTAATAATTTCATTTGTTTTATCAACATTATCTACATCAACATTCAAACCATTAATAGTAATTTCTCCACTATATAATAATTCATTATTTAAAAGTTTTAATAAGGTGGTTTTACCATGTCCAGATGGTGAAATAATACTAAGGCTTTTATCTTTTCTTAGAGTAAAATTAAGGTTATTAAAAACTTCTTTACCTTCGTAAGAAAATGATAAATTTTTAAATTTTATTCCACTCATACTTCCCACCTACTTAAGGGTATATTATACAATAAAATCATAAAAAAAAAAGCATTATAGAATACTTTTTTTTATCAATTTATTATATCTAAAAGGTTTGTTATAACTATGAATTAATTATTCTTAAATTTATTCTCTAATAACTTAACTGGATATGATTTATCTCTTAAAATTTCAGAAATAGATAAATCATTATGAATATTGTAAATAATTTGAGCAAGTAATGGTGAACAATCACAAACATGCATCCATTCTCTCTTTTTATACTCTTCAGGAATATAACTTAAATTTGTTGTATATACACCATCTAATATTCCTTTTTTATAATAATCTTCGAATTTTTCAATACCTCTAGTAAATAGTGCATATGTAACAACAATATATATTTTTTTAACACCACGTTTATGTAATTCTTCAATAACATCAAACATACTAGAACCACTAGAAATCATATCATCAGTAACCAATGCTGTAGTGCCTTCTAAATTATCATTTCCACAATAATCATGACTAATAATAGGATTCTTACCATTAACAATGCGATTGTAGTCTCTTTGCTTAACAAAACTACCAGCTTCTCTATGAATTTCAGAATAATTGAAACTATTTAAATAAATATTTCTTCTAGCAGCTGCTCCATTGTCCGGTGCAATAAATACTAAATTTTCTAAATCTTCTTTACTAAAATCATTTACTATTCTTTCTATAATAGTATTAGATACTAAAAAGTTATCAAATTCCATATTATGAATAGCATGTTCAACACCTTGATCATGAGCATCAAATGTAATAAAACTTTTAACTCTAGCTGTTTGATCTAATTCGTGTAGATTTAATCCACACATAAGATTTTCTCTAGAATTTCTTCTATGTTGTCTTCCAGCATACAATAAAGGCATTATAATATTAATATTTTTAGCATGACAATTACATGCTCCAATACCATCCTTTAACTCCATCATTAAATCATTAGGACTAGTATGATTAATCATACCTCTCATTTTATATTCTAAAGAATAATTACCAATATCTGTTAAAGCAAATACATCCTTACCTCTAACAGTTTCATTAATTTGAACTTTTAAATGGCCATCATCAAAAAAATTTTGGCTAATAGGTAACATAAAAGTATATTTTTCTTTATCTAACCCATACATTTCTAATAAATGTTCATCTACTTTAGTTCCTAACTCTAAAGCACTTTTAAATACCATAAGACGAAGTTTCTCTTCTGCAATTTGTGAACGTTCCATCAACCTATACCTCCAAAGATTATTATCTATAAAAATTATAACACGAAAAAAGGATAATTGTATTATCCTTTTATTGCTTTTTTAACAAAATTACCACTAGTTGTTAAATTATTATCATTAATAATAGAAGAACCTGGTTTTAATAAAGCAGAAGATTCATTCTTATCACTTAAAGACCAACTAGCCCAACTAATATTATTCTTTTTCATCCAATCTACCCATTTTTGAGCTTCATCTAAGAATACTCCACCATTTCCATCTGCAGAACTAGTACCCCATTCACTTACAAAGATAGGAATACCAGCAGCTAAAGCTTGATCAGCTCTATCTCTAAGCCAACTAGTATGTGTTCCAGAATAAAAATGTAATGCATATAAAACATTCTTATCATTAATTCTATTATTAATAGGATCTAATACATCTTGAGACCAAGTATTAGTACCAACAATAATTAATGAATTAGGACTATTCTTTCTTATAGTAGCAATAACTTTATCAGCATAAGGTTTAATATCATTATCCCAACTTACCCAATGAGGTTCATTACAAATTTCATATATAATATTAGGAGTATTACCATACTTAGAAGATACTTTATTAAAGAATTCAATAGCTTCATTTGTATGACTACTTGGATTATTATCATTTAATATATGCCAATCAACAATAACATACATATCATTTTTAATTAACATATCAATATCTTTTTCTAAAACATTATAAATAGATCTATTATCTAAGTATCCACCTTCTGATGTATACATAGCTAATCTAAATACATTACTTCCCCATTCATCTCTTAAAACTTTAATATTTTGTTCTGTTACTAAATTACCATACCATTGAAGACCATGAGAACTCATACCTCTTAATTGGAATTTTTCGCCTTTATTATTAACAATATTTGTACCACTTAATTTTAACCAACCATTATAACTTACTAAATTGCTCTTTTTAGCAGGTGTAGTTGAACCAGGGCTACTAGAACTTCCACTTGAACTACCAGCAGAAGGATTAGAATTACCGCTTTGAGAGCTTGAACTGGGTGTAGACGAACTACTGCTCCCACTTGAACTGCTTGAACTGTTTGAATTTTGAGAAATACTACTAGAATTACCAGATGAACTAGAACTACTATTAACAGTTTCGTAAGTAATTACACCACTAGATGTAGTAGTAATAGTATAGATTTCATATATTTCAAAATCTTCTTCATTACTTACTTTTGTATACGTACCATCACTACGCTTTTTATAATATTCTTTATTATCATCATATTTAATTTTTGAATCGTCAGATGTCTTTTTTTCATAAGATAAATTATCTTTTTCATCTACAACATAATCTTCAGATTCATATTTCATATCCTGAAAAAATATAGTACTATACGGATCAATATCTTGAGAATAATCATGTTCTTTTTCCTTCTTACTACAACCAGTTAGAACGAATAAAAGTAAAGTAACTAATACTAGAAATTTTTTCTTCATATTAATTCCCCTTTCTCATATAACCATATTTGTCTTTAATTGGAAAATATATTAACACTATAGAAGAATAAATGCAAATATTAAACACAAAAAAAGATACTATTCAGTATCTTCTTTTTTATCATCTACTACTACACGACCATCAACAATTTTTAATATAGTTTCACCATCTTTAGTATATAAATATTTTTCCCTGGCATATCTAGCAACATATTCAGGATCCTGTAATTTAACAACTTCACTTTTTAAAGAATCTTGTTCTTCTAATAATTCTTCATAATATATATTTAATTCAGTAGTTTCCTTTTTATTTTCGATTATTTTTACCCAATCAGTAAAAACAGTACTTACAAGGAAAGACATAAAAATGAATACAGCAAATAACAAAAATGTAATATTACGTTGTTCTTTTTTCTTAGCTTTATTTTTCTTTTTGCTACTCATATCTATACCTCCTTATTATCATAATTATAACATATAAAATAAATACAAAATAAAAAGACTTAGATTATTTACGTTTATTAACATATTTTAATCCAAATCCTATAACTATAAATATAAGAAAATAGATATTAAAAACACCTTTATTCAATTTATATAAAATAAAAATATACAATAAAGATAAATTATTAATAATCAACACATTGATGATAAATATAAAAAAAATATTGAATTTAAAACAAATACGATTATTAATATCTAAAATAAAATATAAAAATAATCCATATAGGAAACTAAAAACTAAACATATTAATTGTAAAAACGAATTCATTATTTAAATAATTTTGTAAATAAAGATTCTTGATCTTTTCTCTTTACATCGTTATATATCAAAGAACTAACATTTCCTCTAATAGAAACAATACCATCATGAGTATCTAATTTAATAACTTCCAAAGAATCTCCATTTAGTTTAATCTGTCCCATAACACTATCCATAATAAATTCTTCATTATTAAAACTATCAATCTTATCAATACCTGTTAAATATATAACATTTCTATCTACAATCTTTACTTCATGTTTTGACATATCTAAATTATTATCCATATTATCACCTAATTAAATATATGAATAATAATTAAAAATATGCAAAAAAAACTCGATACCGAGTTTTAAATTTCAACTTTAACCATGTCGTCGCCACTTTTTTGCATTTGTTCATATGCACCAAAAATAGCATCTTCAAACATCTTTCTAGTTTCTTGATTTACAGGATGAGCAATGTCATCATAAACACCTTCAGAAACCTTTCTACTTGGCATAGCAATAAACATTTTATCGTCACCTTGGATTAATCTTATTCCAGTAATAACAAAAGCTTCGTCTAATGTAACTGTAGCAATAGCTTTCATTCTAGAATCTTCTTTTTCTTTATTACGAAGTACTACCTTAGTAATTTTCATAATAATCACTCCTCTCAAGTCATCTAACTTACTTTAATTTTAATACAAATAGAAAACAAATACAATAATTAATTAAAAATCAAAGAAATGTTACCAATTAGATAATCAGAATACGAAAAACTTCTATTTCCATTAACTGTTTTAACAACAAATATGTTTTTGTAACATTCTGAAATAACACCTTCAATTAACTCATTTTTATTTCTTAAACCTCTTACTTTCACCCAAACCTTACTACCTAGATTACTGTTTACTACATCTTTAGCTTGATAAATACTAATCATCTAGGATACCCCACATACATAAAACCATTTACTTTTAAACCACCCATACCATCAGGACCATTTTTAGTTTTTTCAAGCAAATCAATTAAATCGACTTCAGAATTTTTTTCAGTTAAAGCAATACTAGTAGCAATAATAGCAGGATCTAATGCATGAATATTAACTCTTTTAGGACTACTAGCAAAATCTGCACCAGCCTTTATAAGTTCTTCATAATTACTTTGACATGCACCGGCAATAATTAATAATTTTTCATGACTTTTTTCATAAGATCTAGCATTCTTAACAGTTTTAATAAAATTCAAAGTATTTTTATAATTATTAATATCATCTTTATTACCACTTTTTTTATTAAAAGCATCATGACCAGTAATTATTAAAATATCAGGTTTAAATTCATTTAAATACTTTCCGATATACTTAAACATATCCTCTTCTTTAAATGAAAAACCATAAGCTAAAACTTTATTCTTTTTATAGTACTCCAAACACTTATTTAAATATTCTTCATCACCATCAATATGTAAAATTTTAGCTGGTAAATAAAAAAAATCATCTTCATTCCTATCTGATTCTAATTCATTAATCTCAATATCTAAATTATTAGAATCAACTAAAGATAAATCATTAATATTACTATCAGCTACTAATCTAACATCAAAACCTTTCAAAAAAGCAATATCATCTTTAATATCAATAATTTTAAAAACCACATCATTTTCATAGCTATTTCTAGAAACATAATCACCAATTTTAAAATTCATCATATCACCTAGAAAAATATATGCGAAAAAAATAAGTAATATTACTTACTTATTTCATTAGCTATATCTACAAAACATTGAACAGGTACTTTTTCCGCTCTATCTTGTAATGATAATTTATAATTTAATAAAACACTTTCAATAGTATTTAAATCATAAGATTTTAAATTATTTCTTAAGTTTTTACGTTTCATAGCAAAAGCATCTCTAACCAATTTAAAGAAAACTTTTTCATTGTTACATTCATATTTATTATCTTTTCTAGATAATTTAATTACTGCACTATCAACATTAGGAACAGGATCAAAAGCAGCTCTAGGAACAAAGAATAACTTTTCAACATTATAATAATAATTTAAGAAAACAGTAATAGCTGCATAATCTTTAGAATTAACATTAGCACTTAATCTATCAGCCACTTCATTTTGAACCATTAAGACCATTGCTTCTACATCAATAGGATTATTAATCATTTTCTCGATTATTGGAGTTGTAATGTAATAAGGCAAATTAGCTATTACATATAACTTATTAAAATCGATATCTTTAATTTCTTCTTCGATATCAACTTTCATAAAATCATTGAAAATAACTTTAGTTTTATCATCTTCGAATTTTTCTAAATAAGGTTTAACTCTTTCATCAACTTCAAAGCATCTTAAATTAGCTTTAAATAATTTTAAATACTTAGTTAAAGCACCTTGACCAGGTCCAACTTCAATAATTAAATCATCTTCATTAACATCAACAGAATCAATAATATTTAGTAAAACTTTTTTATCTTTTAAAAAATTTTGACCTAAACTATGTTTATGTTTAAAATCACCCATTTTTATTCCTCTTTTCTTACCAACCAAATCTTAAAACATTATAAGATATAGTTGATCTACCAATATATTTACTAGCATAAGCTTCACTTTCAACTAATAAATCTAAATTTTTACCAGTAACTCCTCTATCTAAAACTATCGCATATGTAGTTCCACCTGAAACTCTATTAGATTCAAATGAAATAATAGAACCACATGATAAATTTTTAGAAGATGCAACAATTCTAACGTTACCATAATCAGGATCATTATAAGTAACTACTCCATTCTTATAAACATTATATTTAGGTTTACAAGATAAAGTACCATTACACATTGGACAATCGGCAGCATATCCAGTTAATGAACCTGTATAAGTAGCTTTAACTCTATATAATTCAGCAATAGGATCAAAAGGAACCTCTTCCTCTTCTTTATAAGCTTTTGCTGTCATTTCTAATGTTTTATTAAATTCATACACTTCAGTTTTTACTAATTTATTATTACTAGATGAATATAAGCATACTAATAATATTAAAAATAATAAAATACTTTTTAACCCCATCTTTACCCAGGCTCGTAATTTCATAATATATACACCTCTTAAAGATAGGAAATATCTTAACATAGCAAATATTAAATGTCAAAAACCCTCTTAACATTGCCATTAGTTTCCTTTGATAACTCATCTAAACTAATGTTTTTTAACTCAGATACAAATGAAGCAATATCATTAATATGAGAAGAGTCATTTCTTTTTCCTCTATAAGGAACCGGAGTTAAATATGGAGAATCAGTCTCTAAAACAAAATTTTTAACATCAATCTTTTCATAAACATCTTTAATATTACAATTTTTAAATGTAATAACACCATTTATTCCAAGAATAAATCCCATTTTTATATAAATACACGCAGTTTCATAACTACCACTAAAACTATGTATAACACCTGTAACTTTATATTTCTTTAAACACTCAATAGTATCTAAAGTAGCATCTCTACTGTGAATAACTACAGGTTTATTGTATTTTTCAGCTATTTCTAATTGTTTTTCAAATAATTCAATCTGTTTAGTCTTATTTTCCTTTGTATAATAATAATCTAAACCTATTTCACCAACTGCAACTACTTTATTATCATTAATATGATTAATTATAAAATCAATATCATCATCAGTATAATTATCCACATTTTCAGGATGTATACCAATTGCACAATACATTTCATCATATTTATTAGATAATTCTAAAACCTCAATATTAGTCTTTTTATCGCAACCATTGTTAATAACTTTACTAATTCCACTATTTTTTATTTTATTCATTATATCGTCAATATCCTCATAATATTCAGAATATATGTGACAATGTGTATCAATAAACATAAAAACCACCTACTAGAATTATAACAAATTTCCCGGTAAATACTGATATTTTTATTTCCCGAGAAATAAAAATTGACATATTTCCTGAAAAATATACCGTTTTTAGCTATTTTTAAGGTATTTCCCATAAAAATTATTACCCAGGAAATAAAAAAAGAGGATTAATCCTCTTTAATTTCAATTCTATCAAATAAATGAACTGGTTCTTCTAACTTAGTTCCAACAGCTAAACTACCAAATTCTTTAGTAGATTCTAAACTAATAATATCTGTATTTAATTGTTTAAATATCTTTTCAGAAGTATCAGTTAAGAATGGATTTAATAATACAGCACAAATTCTAATACTTTCTAATAAATTATATAAAACTGTACCTAGTCTTTCTTTTTTACTTTCATCTTTAGCTAAACTCCAAGGCATTGTATCATCAATATATTTATTACATTTTCTTAATACATCAAATATTTCAGTTAAAGCTTCACCAATTTTTAATTCATCCATTTTAGCAGTAACTCTTTCATTTAAAGTAATTACACTATTAATTAAATCATTATCTAGATCTTCTTTAACATCTCCACTTTGAACAATACCTTCAAAGTATTTTTTATTCATACTAACAGTTCTATTAACTAAATTTCCTAAAATATTTACTAAATCACCATTAATTCTTTCAACTAATAATTCTCTTGTAAATACACCATCTGCAGCAAATGGAATTTCATGTAAGAAGTAATATCTAACAGCATCTACACCAAATTCATTAACTAAATCATCAGCATATACAACATTTCCTTTAGATTTACTCATTTTACCATCAGCCATAATAAGCCAAGGATGACCAAATACTTGTTTTGGCATTGGTAAATCTAAACTCATTAAGAAACATGGCCAATAAATAGTATGGAATCTAATTATATCCTTACCAATTAAATGTAAATCAGCAGGCCATCTATCTTTAAATTCTTGAGTATCAGCTCCATCTACATCATAACCAATATTAGTAATATAGTTAGTTAAAGCATCAAGCCAAACATAAACAACGTGTTTATCATCAAAATCTACTGGAATTCCCCATTTAAATGAAGTTCTTGATACACATAAATCTTGTAATCCAGGTTTTATAAAATTATTAACCATTTCATTTTTTCTAGATTCTGGTTGAATAAATTCTGGATGAGATTCAATATACTCAACTAATTTATCTTGATATTTACTTAATTTAAAGAAATAAGCTTCTTCACATTTAGGTTGAACTTCTCTGCCACAATCTGGACATTTCCCATCAACTAATTGACTTTCAGTCCAAAATGATTCACAAGGAGTACAATATAAACCTTTATATTCACCTTTATAAATATCACCTTTATCATACATTTTTTTAAATATATGTTGAACAACTTTTTCATGTTGAGGATCTGTAGTTCTAACGAATCTATCGTAACTAGTATTCATACAATCCCAAATTTCTTTAATAACACCAGAATAATTATCTACATAATCTTTTGGTGTAATACCAGCTTCTCCAGCTTTAATTTCAATTTTTTCTCCATGTTCATCAGTACCTGTTTGAAAATATACATCATAACCTTGTAATCTCTTATATCTAGCTATAGCATCAGCTAAAACAATTTCATAAGTATTACCAATATGTGGTTTTCCTGAAGTATAAGCAATTGCAGTACTAATATAATATTTTTTATTTTCCATAATATACCTCCTATAAATACTTTCTTAATTCGCAAACATCTGAAATAACCTTAAATTTAACAGATCTCTTTTTATCAGTCTTTGTAATATAGTATGCAAAAATATTTAAATTCATAGCAAACTTAACATCTATAGGATAACTATCTCCTACATATACAATTTCCTTAAAATCGTAATCTTTTAAAATTAATTCCATCATCTCAGAATAAGGTTTTCTATCATAAATATCACAACCATATACTTTTTCAAAGTACTTTAGAATACCATAATTGTCTAATCTAGCAACTTGTTGATCAGTAAACCAATTAGTAGTAACAAATAATTTATATTTTTTACTTAAGTATTCTAATAAAGAAATTAAATCTTCATTTAATTGATCTGGTATTGCATCATATAAATTAGTTGTCCATATATCTAGAAAATCATCTGGAACTGGTAACTTCATATATTCAGCAAAATATTTAGACATCTCAACCTTTTTAAATCTAATGTGTGTGCTTTCATACGACTTCATAGCATTTTGAAAATTATGAAATGTATTATCATCATTAGGTAAATTACATTGTTTTAATGAATCTTTAGTAATTTGATCAAATTGTTCTAACCAAGGTATTAAAGTATTATCTAAATCAAAAACAATTGCCTTAATCATAATTACCTCCTAATAAAAAAAATCCATAATCTAAGGACGAGAATTAACCCGCGGTACCACCTTAGTTTATGAATTAACATACACTTTATTTCTTAACGCGAAATCTACGTTTCAACTCCAAGCCCATGTTCCTTATATCCATCACACCTTTTTACACCAACCAAAGGTTCTCTATGCTTCTTTATATAAGTACTCTGCTTTTCATCGCCGATTACAAACATAATTTAACACAAAAGCGATAATATATCAAGAAATATTAAGACCTAACTCTATTAACTTAACTATAATTGAACAAAAATCATATGCTTTAGACGATTCATCACCAAAAACAATTAAACTTCCAACTATACCTACGTTTGAAACAATAGGAAGCATATTATATGTTCCATCAACTTTTTTTGAATCAAATACTAAACTATTTTGTAAGTATTTCATACTATTTCCCATTCTAATCATACTAGAAGTATCTGTTGATAACTTACAATTATTAACAATATTAGAATATAGAACATTATTAAAATCCATCAATATAATTTTTAAATTAAAAATATCTATAAACAAATTAATTATTGTTTTAATAGAATTACAATCTAAAGAATTATGTTTATTTAAAATAATATGATTATCATTACAACTAATTGAAAGAATATCTCCAGTATTTATATTAAATTTTTTTCTAATATCCATAGGAATAACAATTCTACCTAAATTATCTATATTTTTTACAAAGTTCAAATTATCCATTATATTCACCATTATTATAATGAACAGAATGTTGATTTATATACAAAAAAGATACTATTTACTAGTATCTTTTTTCATTTGTTTAATAATCTCCTCTAATAAAGGAATAAAATAATATAAGAAATGTTGTTTTTGATTTAATAAAGTTAAAGCAATAATAACTTGGTTATGTTGAAAACGTAATCTAAATCTAGGATTAATTTGATAAGCAGTAATAAATAACTTATCACCTTCTAAAGAGTCAGATATAGATGCAGGTAATTCTACTTCAACTTCTCTTTCACTTTGTCTAACAGTAATAATACCAATAATATTAGCTAATTTTTCAAACCATTCTTCATACATATATATTTCTAATTCGTTACTTACTTTACCAAATCTATCTTCTAATTCTGATTTAACTGTTAATAACTTATCATAATTATCAATTTGATTAATCTTTTGATGAATTTCAATTTTAATATCTTCATCAGAAACATAATCATCAGAAATATGAGTTTCAACTTCAACTAAAGATTTATTAGATAAATTGTTATCATCTTCTTCAACAACAGTTTCACCTTTTAAACGTTTCATTTCTTCATCAATCATTTGCATATATAATTCAATACCAACAGTGTCAACAAAACCAGCTTGTTCGCTACCTAAGATATCACCTGCTCCTCTAATAGATAAATCTCTCATAGCAATCTTATATCCACTACCTAATTCAGTAAATTCTTTTATAGCTTGTAATCTTTTAACTGCAATATCATTTAACATTTTAGATTTATCATACATTAAATAAGCATATGCAATTCTATTACTACGACCAACTCGTCCTCTTAATTGATATAACTGAGATAATCCAAAATTATCAGCATCATAAATAATCAAAGTATTTGCATTACTTATATCAATACCTGTTTCAATAATAGTAGTACATAATAAAATATCATATTCATAATTAATAAATGATTCCATAACATTATCTAATTCTTGTTTATTCATTTGCCCATGAGCATATGTAATTCTTGCTTCAGGAACTAATTTATGTAATTCTTGTAGTTTACTTTCAATTGAAGCAACTTTATTGTATAGAATAAATATTTGACCATTTCTAGCTAATTCTTTATAAATAGCATCTTTAACTATTAAATCATTATCCTGAATAACATAAGTTTGAACAGGATATCTATTTACTGGCGGAGTATCAATAATAGAAAGATCTCTTAAACCAGATAATGCCATTTTTAAAGTTCTAGGTATTGGCGTAGCAGATAAAGTTAATACATTAACATCATTTTTATATTGTTTAATTTTTTCTTTATGAGTAACACCAAATCTTTGTTCTTCATCAACAATTAATAAACCTAACTTTTTAAATTTAACATCATCACTTAATAATCTATGAGTACCAAAAACCAAATCAATAGTACCATTTTCTAATCCTTCTAGTATTCTTTTAACTTCTTTTGGACTAGTAAATCTATTAAGCAAAGCTATTTCAATAGGATAACTTTTAAATCTCTCTATAGCATTTTCATATTGTTGTTTACTTAAAATAGTTGTAGGACATAAATAAAATACTTGTTTATTATTAACAATAGTTTTAAACATAGCTCTAAAAGCAACTTCAGTTTTACCAAATCCTACATCACCACATAATAATCTATCCATAGGAACTTCACTAACTAAATCTTTATCTATATCTTCAATAGCTTTTAATTGATCATCAGTTTCATTATATATAAATTCATCAGCAAACATTACTTCTTCCTCATAAGTCTTGTAACCTTCTGATTTAACACTATTTCTAGCCGCATACAGCTTAATTAATTCTTCACTAATATCTTTAATCTTATTTCTAAGTTCTCTTTTCTTTTTAACCCAAGAAGTACTATTAAGCTTATCTAATTTAGGACTAGATCCTTCTTTACCAGCATACTTAAAAATAGTAGTTATTTTTTCAACAGGAATATAAATCTTATCATTACCAGAATAATTAATTTGAATATAATCTTTCTTTAATCCATTTTTAGTTAAAGTAATAACACCATTATATATACCAACACCATGTGCACTATGAACAACATAATCACCAACTGATAACTGACTAAAACTATTTAACTTTTTACCAATATGATAAGAATTTTTATAATTTATAGTACTATTTTTAGTCTTTTCAATATCATATTCAGAAATTAAAACATAATCATTAAAAATAAAACCTTTATTAATTTTAGTAAAAATAATATTAACACAACCATTAATAAAATTATTATCTTTACAAACATGACATAAACCTAAATAAGGTTCTAAACTTTTTAATTGACTTTCTCTACTTAAAGAAATAATAACTTTTTTACCACCAGCTATATATTTATTGCAAAATTTATTTAATAATTCAAAATCACTATTAAAATTTTCTATTTCTTGAGAATTATATTTTATAGATTTACCACTAGGAGTATCATTAACACCATTTAAATAACATACATAACTATATGATAAATCTTCCATTTCATACATATGCTTTTTATCTATATCTTCTTTTTCATTATATTCCATAATATCATTTAATAACTTTTTATAACCAACATCTATTTGATCTTTATTTATCATTACAACAATTTCATTATTCATATAATCACATAAAGAAGAATTATTATCACTAATAATTTCAGTATAAGGTTTAATGTTAATACTATTAATTTCTTTAATAGTTAACTGACTATTTTCATCAAAATATCTAATAGAATCAATTTCATCACCAAAAAATTCTATTCTGATCGGATGTTCTTCATCAATAATAAATAAATCTATAATATATCCTCTAACAGCATAATCACCAGTTGTAGTAACTAAACTATCTCTAACATAACCATAATCATCTAATAAATTTAAAATATCATCTCTTTTATAAGAATCTCCTTTTTTAATTTCAAAAGAAAAATTCTTCTTATTATTCATATCAGGTAAATATTTAAGAAATCCAGTTAAATTAGTTACAACAATACTTTTTTTATTATTTCTAATACTTTCTAACGTTTCTAATCTTTTTATTTTTAATTCAGGTGAAACAGCAACTGCAACACTAGTTAAAAAATCATCCATTGGAAATAGATAAACATTATCAGTATATGAAGTTAAATGATCATAATAAGTATTAGCTTCATATAAAGAATTTGTAAGAACAATAATATTTTTATTCTCCTTTTTAAACAATTCTAACACGTAAAAAATGTTTAACTCATTTGTTAAACCACTTATAGTTAAACCATTTTTAAATTCAAATTGATTACTAAAATCTATCATATATCCTCTTATTTTGTATTATATCTCATCATACAAACATCAATACCCTTAGAAATAAATAGATCAATAATTTTATCAAATGTATTACAACTATCATTTAATAAATCTAAATCTTTTTTATTAATATTTCCTAAAACATAATCTTTAGTATCAACACTTCTATCATGAGCAATACCAATCTTTAACCTTGCAATTGAATCAGTACCTAAACTATTAATAATGGATCTCATACCATTATGTCCACCACAAGAGCTCTTATATTTTAACTTATATTTTAAAAAAGGCAAGTCTAAGTCATCTTGTATAACTAAAATATCATCAGTAGATACTTTATAGAAATTAACAAACTCTACTACACAATTTCCAGATAAATTCATATATGTAGTAGGTTTAATAAAAATAACTTTTTCACCATTTATATTAGTATCATAATATAAACCATTAAATTTCTTTTTCCAATCAACATTACCTAAATAATGATCTATAGCTATAAATCCAACATTATGTCTAGTATTTTTATATTCATCACCAGGATTACCTAATCCAACAATAATCTTCATATAATCACCCTATTCAAATATTCCTTTGTAAGTTCTATGTTTTAAAACATTTATAGGTGGTAAAACTTTTAAACTTCCTGATTTACCATTTTTAGTAGCTTTAACTAAAACCATAATTGCTTCTTTATCATAACCAGCATATATAAATTGTAATTTTTTAATTTTAAAATTATATTTTTCCAAACAAGATAAAATCTCATCTAATCTATCACATCTATGAACAATATATAAAGGTGCTTTATTTTTTAATATATATTTAGCAGCAACCATAATATCTTCTAAAGTCATAGTAATTTCATGTCTTGCAATAGCCTTCTCTTCATCATCATTAATAAGAGAACTATTCTTATCATATTTAAAATATGGAGGATTACAAGTAACAGCATCAATACTTTCTGGTAATACATATTCTAATACATCACTAAAATTAGCATTAACAATACTAATTTGAGAATCCAAACTATTTTCTCTAACACTTAAAGAAGCTAATTTAGAAATCTTAGATTGTATTTCAAATCCGTAAATATGAGCTTTAGTTTTAGTTGATAGAATTAAAGGAACAGGAGCATTTCCTGTACAAAAATCAACAATGTGTTTAGTATTTTGTTTAAGTTCAACAAATTCAGCAAGCAATATAGAATCTAAAGAAAACTTAAACTTATCTTCCATTTGATAAATCTTTAATCCATAATCATATAAATCATTTATTACACTTTCCATTTGAAACCTCAATTTCTCTAATAACACCATCAATATCAACAGAATATTTTCTAGCTAAAATATTAACAGCAACAACCTTACCTGTACCATATTCAGTTTTAACAGTTTGACCATAACTAGGTAATCCCTTTTGACATCTAGAATATTCTTCATCTTCATAAGTTAGACAACATAATAATCTTCCACATTGACCATTAATTTTATTTGGATTTAAAGATAAACCTTGATTTTTAGCCATGTTCATAGTAACAGAATCAATATGATTTAAGAAACTAGAACAACATAAAGGTCTACCACAAGGACCTAAACCACATACAGTTCTAGCTTTGTCTCTTGCACCTATTTGTCTTAATTCAATTCTTGTTTTATAAGAACTAGCTAATTTCTTAGCCAACTCTCTAAAATCAATTCTTTCATCAGCAATAAAATTAAATAATAATTGTTTTTTATCTAAAGTAAAAGAAGCATCTATTAAATTCATATCAAGATTTAATTCTTTAACATAATCTCTAGCCTTATTTAAAGCTTTTTCAGCAGCACCTAAATTAGAAACATAATTATCATAATCTTCATCAGTAGCAACTCTTAAAATAGGTTTAAGAACTTCTAAATCAAGTTTAATAGATTCTAAATCAGTTTTGTTAACAACAATACCTAATTGAATTCCTCTTTCGTTTTCAATAATAACTTTATCATCTTTATTTAAATCAAGATCATGTCCATTAAAATAATAAACTTTACCTTCTTTTTTAAATACAATACCATAAATATTATTCATAATACTTCCTCATTTCAATAACGAACTTATCTAAAATAAAATCAATATTAACATTACTTTTAATTAAAGATAAAATTTCTTCAATTAACAATATAATATTAATTATATTTTTTTGACTAAACTTTTTCATAACATCAATAACATCATCTCTTTTATTAGATAAACAATCTTTAAAATAAAACAACATTACAGTAAAAAAGCTCTCCCATTTTTTTCTGTCTGCATAAAACTTCGACATATTACTTTTATTATAATATAAATCATCATAATTTTTATAAATATTAATCAAATAAATTTTGACATTATCTAAAATTTCTTCATCATATTCAAAACCATCTTCACCATAATGACAAGTAACTATCTGACATCTACTTCTAACTGTAGACAAAACATTTTCTTTATTATTAGTAATAAAGAAACCTAAAATATCTTCTTCTGGTTCTTCTAAAAATTTCAATAATGTATTTCCACTAGAACCATTTAATCTATCAGCATCATTAACAATATACATATTAAACTTGGAAAATATAGGTTTTGTAACAAAACTGTTAATAACTTCAATAATTTGCTCCTTTTTTATAGTAGCACCATCACAATTAATAATTTTTAAACTAGGAAGATTTTTCTTCTTAATAAGTTCACATAAATTACAATCATTACATTTATCTTTATATTCACCAGGACAATTAATAATTTTAATTAAAGAAATAATATCATCAAAACACTTTTTAGGATTATTTGTTTCAAGCAAAAAAGCATGAGATAGTTTATTCTCATGGTATCTAGATACTATTTTTTGAATATTACTTGATTCAATCAAAATACCACCCCAGATCAAATAAATAATTTAATTATAATTAAACCTAATAAACCAAATATTCCAAGAAAACTCGAAATAAAAATAGAATATAAATTAAAAGGAATAATAATATTTAAATTTGAAAATAATGTATTAAAAGCATAGATGGAAAATAAACCAAATACTATTCTCTTAATACATTTTACAAATAATTTCATATAATCACCTAAGTAATTATATGTTAATAACTATTCAGATATTTTCTTTCTATCACTTAATGCTCTATCTAATGTAATCTCATCTAAATAATCAATTTCAGTTCCCATTGGAATACCATAAGATAATCTAGAAATATCTACATTTTTATTTTCAAATATTTTCTTCAAATATAAAGTAGTAGTTTCACCTTCAATAGTAGATTTTAAAGCAATTATTAATTCAGGGTTTTCTAAAGATTCAACTCTACTAATTAAAGAAGCGATATTAATATCTTCAGGATTAACATCATCTATTGGAGATATCAAACCATTTAAAACATGATATACTCCATTAAAATTTCCTGCTTTTTCAAAAGCAAAAACGCTTTTATAATCTTCTAAAATACAAATCACATTATGATTTCTATTTTCATCAGAACATATATCACACAATTCTTTATCTGTAATATGACCACATTCAGGACAAGTATGAAGATTATTTTTTGAAGTCAACATAGCAGTCGAAAACATTTCAACTTGTTCTTCTGAAAGATCTAATAAAGATAAAGCCATTCTTTCAGCACTTTTTTCACCTATACCAGGTAATTTTTTAAAACAATTAATTAAATCAGATAAACTTCTAGGATAAGCCATTAAAATAATCCACCAAATTGATTACCATAAGCACCTAACATAGATTCAGTTTCTTTATCAATTTTTTTCATTGCATCATTAACAGCAATAGTAATCATATCTTCTAAAATTTCTTTATCATCAGATGTTATATCAGCTTCTTTAATATTAACTGAAACTAACTTTTTATCACCAGTAAAAACAACATCTACTAATTCTGAAGTGCCATTAAACTCCTTTTTATTTAATTCATCTTTCTTTTTAGTTAAATCTCTTTGCATTTTTTGAGCTTGTTGCATTAAAGCTTGCATATTCATATAAAAACCTTCTTTCTATTATTCAACATCAAATGAGCCAAATACATTACTAGCTACATCTAAAATGTTTTCTTCATTACTAATTATATCATTATTTCCATCAGAATAATTAATAACCTCATCAATTAAAGAATAAACAACACCTTTATCCTTATTTTTTTTATAATTAATAGCTTCTTTTTTCCATTCATTTTCAGATAAAGAAACTATTCTAATATCATTTCCCGAAAAAATATTAAACAATTTTTCAATACTAGGAATATTTAAATTAATAGAATCATTTATATTATCAAACTTATTAGAAATAATAATATATTTCCCAGAAGCAGCTTGAACAAACGTATCGGCTAACAAAGAAGCAATAGATTTATCATTTTTAAGAGAATAATTAATAAATTCCTTCCATGTATCATTTGTTGATAACTTCATTTCTTTACTACATTCACATAAACAATTATTAATTCTAGTATTTTTATCAAAAAGTAATTCTTTCTTGTTAATAACTTTCTTCTTTTCAACAACTTTCTTTTCTTTAATCTCATCTTTAATTAAATTAGTAGTATTAGAATTTAAAGAATAAGCAGGAATAGAAGTTTCACGATTAATATATTTTAATAAACAAATTTCAATTAAAACATAAGGATCAATATTAATATTTATATTACATAAACATTCATTCAAATCAAATACCATATTGAAAACATCTTCAAAAAGGAAATTATATTCTGTACTACCAGCTTTTAATTGAACTGCTATTTTTCTTAATTCATAAATAAGCTTTTCAATAAAAACAGTATAATTAGTTCCGCTATTTTTTATATTTCCCATAATATTACTGAAAGAATCAAAATCAGATTTATCTATACTTGTTAATAACTCATTAATAACTTGTGGGGAAATAGAACCAAAATAATTAGAAACACTATCAATAGTAATTTCACCTTCATCAGAAGATAATTGATCTAACATACCTAAAGCATCTCTCAAACCGCCAGCAGAAAGTATAGATATTTCCCTAATAGCATCATCAGTAATATTAATATTTTCTTCCTTACAAACATAAGATAAACGATTAACTAAACAATCCATACTAATAGGTTTAAAATCGAATCTTTGACATCTAGATAAAATTGTAATAGGAACATTTTGAATATCAGTAGTAGCTAAAACAAATACTACATGTTCTGGTGGTTCCTCTAAAGTTAATAATAAAGCATTAAAAGCACTTTGAGAAAGCATATGTACTTCATCAATAATATAAATTTTATATTTAGAACTAGATGGTACCAACTTCACGTTGTTGATAAGTTCTCTAATTTCATCAACTCCGTTATTTGATGCAGCATCGATTTCAATGATATCTGGATTTTCCTTGAAACTTAAACAAGATTCACAATAATTACAAGGATTTCCATCACTAGGATTTAAACAATTTAAAGCCTTAGCAAAGATCTTTGCAGAACTTGTTTTACCTGTTCCACGAGGTCCAGTAAATATATAAGCATGTGCATGTTTCCCAGAAGAAATAGCATTTTTAAGCATTTTAACAGTATAATCTTGACCCACAACAGAATCAAAACTATCTGGTCTATATTTTCTATATAAAACTTTATAACTCATGTTTATAACCTCCCTGTGGATAATTATAACACAAAAAAAGAGGTTGTTACCTCATATTATCAAAAAAAGATGTTAATAAATTATTAAATTTATATTCATATTCATTAATATTATTTAATTTAATAAAATTAGAAGGTAAATCATCTAAACATTTACCATTACAAATATAATAAATATTATCTAGTCTAGATTCCTTAATAACTTCAATACACATATGACATGGTTCCAAAGTAACATACATATCATAACCATCTAGACGCCAATCTCCAATATTATTTTCAGCATCTAATATAGCTAATATTTCAGCATGTCCTATAACACTCTTATTATTTTGTCTGTTATTAGATCCAATACCTACTATATTATTATTTTTATCAACTACAACTGCAGCTACAGGAATTTCATTTAAACTAAATGCCTCTTCAGCTGCAGTTGATAAAGTATCTAAAATACTAATCAAATTATCATTCATATAAATCACCCATAAAAAAAGTGCACACAAACAGAGATTGATGTGGCTGCTATCTTCCGATCCTGACCAGGTTACAATATATTTGTTGCACGTACATATATTATCAAATAGATAAATAAAAATCAATAACAATTTATACGTTTCACGTGAAACATGTAAACAATAATCCAATTTATAAATAATAGAATCTGATAATAAATAAATAAATAAATAAATAAATAAATAAATAAATAAATAAATAAATTATAAACGTATATTTAATAGTTAATAATTTAAAATATAGTTTCACGTGAAACATTAATTTTATCTATTAAATAAAATCATAAAATATTATTAAATAAAATCATAAAATATTATTACATAAAAAATATAAATAATATGATTTATAAAAAATAATCAACAACGTTTCACGTGAAACATAAAAAAATGTATCCGTAACAAGAAACAAAACATACAACTAATCACCTAAATATACTTCGTTTCCAAATACAAAACATAAAATTAGCAAAAAAAACAAAATATTTCCCGTATTTTAGGAAAAAATCAAAAATAATTATACAAAAAAATAATGGGAAATATATATAAAAAATATAATAAATTGTATTTAAAATTATTTCCCAGGAAATAAAAAAGAAGAATTAAACAATTCTTCTTTAAATTATTCTTCGTTGTTAGTATTTTCTACAGATTCAATAACTTGATTATTGTTTTCAATGTTTTCACTGTTGATAACTTCTTCACTTTCTATTATTTCATCATCTTTTTCTTTATCAACTATACTTACTGTAGCTATAGTACTATCATCTTTTAATTTCATTAATCTTACACCTTGAGTAACTCTACTTAAAGTATTTACTTGATCTAAAGACATTCTCATAACCATACCAGCATCAGTAATAATAATCATATCAGCATCTGGTCTAGATAGCTTAAATGCAGCTAAATCACCATTTTTATCAGTAACATTTAATGCTTTAACACCTTTACTACCACGTTTAGTTTCTCTAAATTCACGAACAAGTGTTTGTTTTCCGTAACCGTTCTTAGTAATGATTAAAATCTTATCATCTTCTGACGCGATTTCAGCCCCAAGGCAAGTCGAATCATCTAATTCAATACCTTTTACTCCTGAAGCAGTTCTACCCATTATACGAGCGTCTTTTTCATTAAATTTAACCATTCTACCATTACTTGATCCGATTAAAACTAAATCATCACCATTAGTTTTCTTAACTGACATTAATTCATCGTCTTCTTTTAATGTGATACAAATCTTACCACTTTGACGAATATTGTTAAACTCAGCAATAGCAGTTCTCTTAACTAAACCTTGTTTAGTAACAAATAATAAGTTATTAACTTCTTCTTCTTTACTAATTTTAATTACTGAATTAACCATTTCACCTTTTTCAATAGGTAATAGATTAACAACTGGTAATCCTTTAGATTGTCTACTAAATTCAGGAATTTCGTATCCTTTCATTCTATAAACTTTACCTTTATTAGTAAAGAATAATACATAATCATGTGTTTGAATATTAATCATATGTTCAACAAAATCTTCTTCATTAGTAGACATACCTTTAATACCAACTCCACCTCTATTTTGAGCTTTGAAAGTATCAGATGTAGTTCTCTTAATGTATCCTTTATTAGTTAATGTAATCATAACATTTTCATCAGGAATTAAAGATTCATCTTCAATATAATCTATGGCAGTCATATCAATCTTAGTTCTACGTTCATCACCGAATCTATTTTTTATTTCTGTCATTTCTTCTCTAATAATATTTTTAACTTTTTCTTCACTTGCTAAAATAGCCCTGAATTCGTTTATCTTGTTGATAAGTTCAGCTAATTCTGCTTCAATCTTATCTCTTTCTAATCCAGTTAATCTACGTAATCTCATATCTAAAATAGCTTGAGATTGAATTTCATCTAAACCGAATCTACTCATTAATTGATCTTTAGCTTCTTGATCACTCTTAGAAGCTCTAATTAATTTAACTACTTCATCAATATTATCTAAAGCAATTTTTAAACCTTCTAAAATATGAGCTCTTTCTTCAGCTTTTCTTAAATCATATCTAGTTCTTCTAATAATAATTTCTTTTTGATATTCAATATATTTATATAATATATCTCTTAAACCAAGTGTTTTAGGAACACCTTGATCTAACATTAAGAAAATAATACCATAATTTGTTTGGAAATCTGTATGTTTATATAATTGATTTAATACAATTTGAGGATTAGCATCCTTTTTTAAGGTAATAGTAATTTTAACACCATTTTTTAAATCTGTATGATAATCAGTAATACCATCTATAACTTTGTTGTGAACAAGTTCAGCAACTTTATTTTTTAATTCTAAAGTATTAACACCATATGGAACTTCATCAACTACAATATAATGTCTTCCATTTTTTTCTTCTATAGTAGCTTTACTTCTAATTGTTATAGATCCTCTACCAGTTTCATAAGCTTTTTTAATTCCAGAATTTCCTAAGATAATACCACCTGTTGGAAAATCAGGACCTTGAACAATTTTCATTAAGTCAATTAATTCAATGTCAGGATTATCCATAACAGCAATAGCACCATCAATAGTTTCACATAAATTATGTGGTGGAATATTTGTTGCCATACCTACAGCAATACCCATAGTTCCATTAACTAAAATATTAGGGAATCTTGAAGGTAAAATTGCTGGTTCTTTTTCACTGTCATCGAAGTTAGGAATCATATCAACAGTTTCTTTATTAATATCTCTTAATAATTCAAGAGACATTTTTGAAAGTCTAGATTCTGTATAACGCATTGCTGCTGCTCCATAACCTTCAATATTACCAAAATTACCATGACCATCAACTAACATATATCTATATGAAAAATCTTGAGCCATACGAACCATAGCTTCATAAATACTTGAATCACCATGTGGATGATATTTTCCCATTACGTCTCCGACAATTCTAGCGCTTTTTTTATGAGGTTTGTCAGGAGTATAACCAGATTCATACATTGAGTATAAAATACGTCTATGAACAGGTTTTAAACCATCTCTTAAATCTGGTAAAGCACGAGCAACTATAACACTCATTGAATAGTCTAAGAATGAATCTCTGACTTCTTTAACAATATTATTTTGTTCTAATCTATCCATACCATCAACCTCCTATGCATCTAAGTTTTGTACAAATACTGCGTTGTCTTCAATAAATTGTCTTCTAGGTTCAACTTCATCACCCATTAATTTACTAAATACTTCATCAGCAGCTCTTGTATCTTCAA
Organism: Bacilli bacterium; assembly: GCA_016296185.1. Taxonomy (GTDB): domain Bacteria; phylum Bacillota_I; class Bacilli_A; order RF39; family UBA660; genus Coprovivens. The sequence goes on along the minus strand of JAEDJT010000006.1, from coordinate 29,483 downwards.
CTGTAATTTGTCTTAAAACACGTTTTTCAATATCCATTGTTGTTTCATTTAATTCTTCAGCATCCATTTCTCCTAAACCTTTCATACGTAAAATATCACGTTTAGTTTCAGGTTTTAATGTAGCTAAATATTCATCACGTTCTTTTTCATCAAGAACATATTTAATAGTTTGACCATGCTTAATACAGAATAATGGTGGTTGAGCTGCATATACATGTCCAGCTTCAACAATAGGTCTAAAGAATCTATAGAATAATGTTAATAATAATACTCTAATATGTGCACCATCAACATCTGCATCTGTCATTATAATTATTTTATTATATCTTAATTTAGATAAATCAAATTCATCACCAATACCAGTACCAAATGCAGTAATAATAGTTCTGATTTCTTCATTACCTAACGCTCTATCTAATCGAGCTTTTTCAACATTTAATATTTTACCTCTTAAAGGAAGAATAGCTTGAGTCATACTATTTCTACCTTTAATAGCTGATCCACCAGCTGAATCCCCTTCGACTAAGAATATTTCACATTCAGAAGGATCCTTACTTTTACAATCAGATAATTTACCATAGAAATTTGTAACATCTAAGTCACCTTTTCTTCTAGTTAATTCTCTAGCTTTTTTAGCAGCTAATCTAGCTCTAGCAGCAGTTGTAGATTTTTCTATAATTAATTTAGACTCTTCAGGATTTTCTAATAAGAATCTTTCTAAACCATTACTAAATACTTCATCAGCTATTTTTCTAACTTCAGCATTTCCTAATTTTGTTTTAGTTTGACCTTCAAATTGTGGATCTGGATGTTTACAAGATACTATCATAGTTAAACCTTCTCTAACATCATCACCAGTTAAAGGATCATCATTATCTTTTAATAATTTAGCATTTTTACCATAACTATTAATAATTCTAGTTAAAGCTCTTTTAACACCATCTTCATGAGTACCACCTTCATGAGTACTAATATTATTAGTAAAAGAGTAAATTTGAGAAGTATAATCTTCATTATATTGGAATGCAACTTCAATTTCTATTCCATCTTCTTCTCCTTCAACATATACAACATCTTCATGAATTGCTTTTTTACCTTTGTTTAATTTCTTAACAAATTCTATAATTCCACCTTCATAAACGAATTCATCTTTCTTTTCATCTTCTCTTAAGTCTTGTAATATTATTCTTAATCCTTTATTTAAGAAAGCTAATTCTTCTAATCTAGTAGCAAGAGTTTCGTAATTATAAACAGTAGTTTCTCTAAAAATTTCAGGATCTGCTTTAAATGTAACAGTAGTTCCTGTTCTATCTTTATCGCAAGAATCAATTATTTTTAAATCTCCAACAGGATGTCCACCATTTTCAAATCTTTGATAATAAACATTACCATCTCTATATACTCTAACTTCTAACCATTCAGATAAAGCATTAACAACAGAAGCACCAACACCATGTAGTCCACCAGATACTTTGTATCCGCCACCGCCGAATTTACCTCCAGCATGTAATACAGTAAATATTGTTTCAATAGTTGATTTACCAGTTTTTTCATTAATACCAGTTGGCATTCCTCTACCATCATCTCTAACAGAAATAACATTACCTTTTTCAATAATTACTTCAATATCATCACAATATCCAGCTAAAGCTTCATCTACAGCGTTATCTACAACTTCCCAAACTAAATGATGTAATCCTCTTTCACTAGTAGTACCAATATACATACCAGGTCTTTTTCTTACAGCTTCTAATCCTTCAAGTACTTGTATTGCACTATCTCCATATTCTTCTTTCATACTATTCCTCCCCAATATTTCCATCATTAACTTTAAATAACTTACTTTTTTTAATAATATTTGAATTAATTTTATCAATCTCAGTAACAGTTATAAAAGTTTGAATGTCATCATTAATTAAATTAAGAATATTATTAATTTTATTAATATCTAATTCACTAAATAAATCATCTAAAATTAAAATTGGATAATTACCCTTAACTTTTTTAAATATTTCCAATTCAGCAAGTTTATATGCAATAATTGCATTTTTTTGCTGACCCTCTGATCCATAATCTTTAATATTATATTTATCTAATTTAAATTTAATATCATCATGATGAACTCCAAAAGAAGTCTTTCCTAGAATAATATCTCTATTTAAATTATCTTTATATTTATTAATAACACTATCTTTATCAAAATTCTTATAATCTGACGAATACTCTAATTTTAAGTTATCAATATCACAAATATCTTTATAATACTTACCTAATTTATCATTTAGTAAATCAATATATTTTTTTCTAGAATTATATATTTTTTCACCATATTCAATTAACTTATCTGTTAAAACTTCTAAATAACTAGGATAACTATTAGCATTAATATTCATAGTTTTTAAATAACTATTTCTTTGCTTTAATAGTTTATTGTACATATTAAGATTTTTTAAATACACATTATTTAATTGTGATATTTCAAGATTAATAGCATTACGTCTAATACTAGGAGAATCTTTAATAAATCTTAGATCATCAGGATTAAAGAGTACAACATTGATTTTAGATATATAATCACTAAGTTTATCTACCTTGGAATCATTTATTTTAACTTTTTTTCCACTATCTTTAAGGATAATCTTATACTTATCCTCATATTCATTACGTACTACTCCCTCAATCCTACATACGTCCTTATTGTTCATAACTAATATTTTATCAACAGAACCCCTGAAAGATTTTGTTAGAGCAAGTACATAAATACCTTCAATTAAATTAGTCTTTCCTACCCCATTATTACCATAGATAATATTGTAGTTAGGAGAAAAACTTAATTCAATCTTTTCATAATTTCTAAAATTTAGCATTTTTAAATTAATGATTTTCATAATTTAGCCTCTTTTAAGTCCATAGATTAAAAAAAAGTATTTTTTAGTACTCCCATACCTAATTAACATTATACCACAAAAAAACTACCTTTAGGTAGCTTTTTTACTATTTTTTATCTATTTTTCTATCAACTAAAACCTCTTTTAATCTAGATGATCTATAAAGCTGATTATCAATAATAGAACTAGATACATTTACCATAATTTTCTTACCATTTTTTAACTCTAAAATAGTATTATTTTCATGTTTTATAGGCTTTAATATATGAGAATAAGAAATCCATGAACAATCTTTATTATTAGGTGATAATGTAGGAAAAAATATTAAATCAAATGATTCTTCTACAATAATAGGTACTTTATGAGTAAAACCAATTAATTTAGATGTTCCTACTTGTCTTCCAACTAATGAACTTCCAAAATATTCACAACTTTCTTCCATTATTTTTAATGGTTTGTTGTTAATAACAAATGACTTATCCACTTCATATACTATAGTTTTTCCATCTTTAGGAATTAAAGCAACTGTATCTTTGTTTACTTCATATGAATCCACAGTCAAATACCTCCTTTTCAATAAATTTATACCCTTCTATCATACTTTCAGCCCCCTGTTTGTCGAAAAAAGTCGACATTTTCAAAAAAAATAAAAAAACACCAAATTTTGGTGTTATTTTTTTAAATTAATAAGTTTTAATAGGTAAAATTAATTGAATTAATGAATCATCTGTAACTGATTTAATAACTATTGGTTTTACTTCACCATTTAATAATATCAATATATCTTCATCTTTCATTGTTTTTAATGCATCTAACATATATTTAGCACTAAATGAAATATCAATATTAGCATTATCGCTTGATTCAACTGATAATTTTTCTTCTACTTTACCAATTTCAGAAGCATATGAATTTATAATCATTTCATTTGAATTAATTTTCATTTTAACAATATTTTTATCTTTACTTTGAGTTAATAATGCAGCTCTATCAATTGCTGAATAATAATTATCTAGTTTAACATTAACCATAATACCGAAATCAGTAGGTATTAAATTAGATGTATTAGGATAAGATCCACTTAATAAATTACTTTGGAATAAATAATTCTTATATTTAAATAATATCTTATTAGAGAATACATGCATTTCAACATTTTCATCTTCTGTAATAATTTTATCTAATTCAATAACATTCTTTCCTGGAATAACAATATTAATGTCGTCTTCTGAAGGAACACTTAATTGAATAGTTTTTTTAGCTAATCTATATGAATCAGTAGCAATACATTCAAATATATCCCCTACTATTTTAAAATTTAAACCAGTTAATAAAGGTCTTAATTCTTGTGTTGAAATAGCAAATGAAGTTTGACTAATAATAGTTTTAAATGTATTACCACTAATATTAATAGGATTTTCTTTTTCTTCTAATTTTAAACTTGGATATTCTTTTGGATCTAAACAATTTAAATCATATTGAGAATTATCAGATGAAATCTTTATTTTTAATCCATCCATTAATTCAAAATTTACTAGATCAGCTGGTAACTTTCTAATAATATCTAATATATATTTAGATTGAATAATAATAGATCCTTCTTTTTCTATATTTGCTATAGATTTACTTTCAATAAATGAACGAATAGTTAATTCACTATCGCTTGCTGTTAAATATAAACCTTCATCTGTTAATTCAAATTTAACACCATTTAATATAGGAATTATATTTTTAGTAGATATTGCTTTAACTACATTTGATAAATTTTCTAATAAAATATTTTTTTCAATTGTAAATTTCATTTAGTTTCCTTCTTTCTTATATTTATTATTTTATTATTATGTTTATTATAGAGTTGATAATGTTTATAACATTTTAGTTTTCCACATATTATAGGCAAAAAATGACTAGTTTTATATGTTGATAATTCAATTTTTATAAACATATTATTAACAAAATTATAATTTAGACTTAATTTCGTTAATAATTTCTTTTAATTGACCATTATTTTTTAAATCTTCTTCGATTTTATCACAGGCATGAATTACAGTAGAATGGTCTCTTCCACCAAATTCTAGGCCTATTCTAGGGAAAGATTGATCTGTTAGAGCTCTACATAAGTACATTGCAACCATTCTAGGATATGCAATATTAGCACTTCTCTTCTTTCCTTTTAATACTTCTACAGTTATATTGTAATAATCAGCAACAACCTTTTGAATACTAATAATATCATTAGTAACATAAGGATTTTTCTTAACATAGTCTTTTAAAGCTTCATCAGTAAACTCTAAATCTATTAATCCTACATCTGGAGAAGTCATTGAAGTATAAGCTAATAATCTATTAATAGCACCTTCTATACTTCTTACATCTATATCAAAATTGTTTGCAATATATTCAACTGCATCATCACTTACTTTATCTTTTATACTTGTATATTTTAATTTATCCTTAATAATCCTACATCTAAGCTCAAAATCAGGAGGATAAATATCTACAGGTAATCCCCAAGCAAGACGACTAGAAAGTCTTGATTCTAGCTGTTTTAAATCATCTGGAGATCTATCTGAACTAATAATTATTTGTTTATTTTTTCCATGTAATTCATTAAAAGTATGGAAAAATTCCTCTTGAGTCTTTTTAGCATCAACTAAATATTGAATATCATCTATGATTAATACATCGATATTTCTATATTTTTCTTTAAATTGATTTGCTACTTCCATAGAATTATCTGAACTAGCAATTCCAGTATATTCTTTTCTAAATTCATCACTTGTAGTATAAAGAACTTTCATTGATTTATCGTTTTCAACGATATAATTACCAATTGCATGCATTAAATGCGTTTTACCAAGTCCACTTTTTCCATATATAAATAAAGGATTATAAGTTTTTCCAGGATTTTGAGCAACAGCAAACGCAGCAGTTCTAGCAAATTTATTAGTATCCCCTACTACAAAATTATCAAAGTTTAAATTAGCATTAAGATTTGATTCAAAAACATAATTATTTGATATGTTCATATCTAAAGAGTTATTAACAGCATTTTCTATTAAAGTTTGTTGTTCATCCTCTATTTCGCTTTTTAACAAGAATTCTACTGGTCTTTCAATACCTGTAACTTCCGCAAAAGCATCCATAAGAAGATCTTTATGGTTTTGAGATAAGTATTTCTTATGTAAGGCCATAGGAACTAATAATGATACTTTATCATCTGATAATTTATAAATTTTTGTATTAGAAAACCAAGTACTAAAAGATACAGGTTGAAAATTTCCTCTAATAATATCTAGAACTTTCTCCCATATATCCATATTATCCATTCCATCACCCCACCTTGACCAATTTGTACCATTATTTTAACTCAAGCTGTGGAAAAATAAAAGGTAAAATTTAATAAATTTTTTTAATTCACAACATATCAACAGAATAAATCACAAATAGACATAAATAAGATATAAGAATAATTAAGATATCCACATTATCCACATTTTTTTAAATAACATGTTTAAAAAGTTATCCACATATCCACAGTTTTTTGTTGATAACTTTTTAAAAATAATAAAAATGTTAAATAAAGCTAGATATTTCTTGACTTTTTTTGATTTTTAAGTTTATAATAAGGGAGCTTATTTAGATGTGGAGGTGTTAATTGTGAAAAGAACTTATCAACCAAATAATAGAAAAAGAGCAAAAAAACATGGTTTCTTTGCAAGAAAAGAATCTAATATTTTAAAATCAAGAAGAGCAAAAGGACGTAAAAGAATCGTTGTTAAATAATTTAAGAAACCACTTATAAAGTGGTTTTTTATGTATAAAAAAGGAAGTATTATATGAAAAGGGTAGAAACAATAAAAGAAAAAAAACTTTTCAATAATATAATTAAAGAAGGTAAATTTAAAAAAAATAATCTCTTTGTTATATATTATAAGGAAAGAGAAGATGAAAATATAAAGTATGGTATAGCAATTAGTAACAAAGTTGGCCATGCTCATTTAAGAAATTTACTAAAAAGAAGAACCAGATCTATTATTGATAATAATAGAAATCTATTTAAAAAAGGCTTTAATTATATTATAATGATTAGGAAGACCGCAAATGAAGCAACATATGAAAATATGTATAAAGCATTAACAAGTCTTTTAGAAAAATAGGTGAAATTGTGAAAAAAAAGTATAAGTTATTAATAATAGCATTTTTATTATTAGTATGTACAGGATGTACAAAACAATTAAAAGATGGAAAAACAGTAGTAACTAACGAAAGTACAGGACAATCATTAACAGCAAACATAATTTGTAAACCTAGTGATGAAAATTTATATAACAAATATGAAGAATATGATTCAAAATTACAAGTTAGTTTAGAAGATTTACCTGAATGTAAAAATTTTACTCCAAATAAAATAAAATACAAAAGTTTATGGGAATCAATATTTATTAAACCTTTAGCTTGGTTAATATTAAAATTTGGATATTTAGTTAAAAACATGGGTATAGCAGTAATGGTTATTGGATTAATTATTAGATTAGTAATGTTACCAATTCAAATTAAAACAGTTAAACAATCTGAAAATATGAAAAAAGCTCAACCAGCAATTGCAAAAATAGAAAAGAAATATGAAAATAAAACAGATCAAGATTCATTAATGGCAAAAAGCCAAGAAACAATGATGGTATATAAGAAATATGGTATAAACCCAGTAAGCGGTTGTTTATTAGCCTTTATTCAATTACCTTTATTCTTTGCTTTCTTAGAAGCAATTAATAGAGTACCAGCAATATTTGAAGGAAAATTCCTAACAATGAATTTAGGTATGACACCTTCAACAGGAATTGCTCAACATAATTATATATATATAATATTGATTATTTTAATTATAGTATCAACATACTTATCATTTAAAATAACAATGAAAGGTCAACAAAATAATGAAATGGCCGATCAAATGAAAACAATGTATACATTTATGATATTAATGATTGCCTTTGCGTCATTAAGTTTACCAACAGCAATTGCATTATATTGGATAGTAACTAATGCATTTGCAGTAGTACAACAATTAGTAATAAAAAAAGTTATTGAAAAGAGGATTTAAACATGAAATTAGAAGTATTTGAAGCAAAAACATTAGAAGAAGCAAAAGCAAAAGCACTAAAAGCTTTAGAAGTAGAAGAAAATGAACTAATGTACAAAACAGAAGAAAAAAAAGGTGGATTATTTAAATCAGCAACAGTAATTTTAAAAGCTGTTACTATAAAAGAAGTATCTGAATTCTTAAAAGAAAAATTAAGTGATATTTTAAAAAATATGGAAATTGAAGCAAAATTCGAAACAAGTGTTAGAGAAGAACAAATTAATATCAAAATATATTCAGATAAAAATGCTATATTAATAGGAAAGAATGGACAAACATTACAAGCTATTCAAACAATATTAAGACAAATGGTATTTAATGAAGTTGGGAAATACCCATATATATTATTAGATGTAGAAAATTACAAAGAAAAGAAAAATAATAATTTAGAAAGAAATGCAAAAAGAATTGCAAAAGAAGTATTAAAGACTAAAGTAGATGTAAAACTAGATGATATGAACTCATATGAAAGAAGAATTGTTCACAATGCATTATCTGAATTCAAGAATATATCAACAACTAGTGAAGGTGAAGAACCACATAGACATATAGTTATTTCATATAAAGAAGATTAAAAAAATCTTCTTTTTTTATTTCCCGGGAAATAATTTTGCTATAAAATATAAATATATAAAAAATTATTGTATTATATGAAAATGTGCTATAATACAGCCCAAAGGGAGTGAAAGCTATGAATGATACTATTTGTGCAATAGCTACAAGTCAAGGAAAAGGCGCAATAGCTATAATTAGAGTTAGTGGTGACGAATCAATTGAAATAGTTAATTCTATATTCAAAGGAAAAGATCTTACTAAAGTAGAATCTCATACAATTAATTATGGTCATATTATAGATTCTACAGGAAAAGAAATAGATGAAGTATTAGTTAGTATAATGAAAGCACCTAAAACATTTACTACAGAGAATGTAGTAGAAATAAATACTCATGGTGGAATTGCACCAACTAATAAAGTACTTCAATTGTTATTATCAAATGGTTGTAGATTAGCTGAACCTGGTGAATTTACTAAAAGAGCTTTTTTAAACGGCAGAATTGATTTATTAGAAGCAGAAGCAGTAATGGATAAAATCAATGCTCAAACTGAAATCCAAAACGAATTAGCAACAAATCAATTAAATGGAAAAGTATCAAATCTTGTTGATGAATTAAGAAATGATATGATTCAAATTATATCTAATATAAATGTTAATATAGATTATCCAGAATATGATGATGTAGATATAATTACAAATGATATAATGCTACCTAAATTAGCTAAATTTAAAGAAAGAATATCTAAAATACTTAAAGAAAGTAAAAATGGAAAAATAATAAGAAATGGTATAAAAACATCTATAATAGGCGAACCAAATGTCGGAAAAAGTAGTTTATTAAATGAATTACTAGAAGAAGAAAAGGCAATAGTAACAGATATTGCAGGAACAACAAGAGATATAGTAGAAGGACAAATATCTTTAAATGGAATTCTACTTAATATAATTGATACAGCTGGAATAAGAGAAACTGAAGATATAGTTGAATCTCTAGGAGTTGAAAAATCAAAAAAAATGATGCTTGAATCAGATTTAGTATTATTTATGATTAATAATAATAAAGTTATTTCCCAAGAAGTTAAAGAACTAATATCTGAAATAGGAAATAAAAATTATATAATTATTTTAAATAAAACTGATTTAGAAAATAAAGCTAATCTAGATGAATTAAATATAGATGAAACAAGAATCATTAAAATGAGTATTAAAGACAAAAAGGGTATTAATGAATTAAAAGATAAAATAATAGAATTATTTGATATTTCAAATATAGAAGAAAAAGATCCAACATATTTAAGCAATGCAAGAAGTATTGGAACATTAGAAGAATGTTTAAAATTAACTGAAGATGTTGAAAATGGCGTTAAAAATAATCAACCAATAGATATGGTTGAATTAGATATAAAAAATATTTGGGAAAAATTAGGAACAATAAATGGAACAACATATGAAGAAGAACTATTAGATGAAATGTTTAGTAGATTTTGTCTAGGAAAATAAAAGGAGTTGTATAATATGTACGATATTATAGTAGTAGGTGGAGGACATGCAGGATGCGAAGCAGCAAATGCATCTGCAAAAAAAGGTCACAAAACATTATTAATGACAAGTAATTTAAAAAATATAGCAGATATGCCATGTAATCCACATATAGGTGGAAGTGCTAAAGGTATTGTTGTTAGAGAAATTGATGCACTAGGTGGATTAATGGGAAAAGTTGCAGATAAAACACATCTACAAATAAAAATGTTGAATAGTGCAAAAGGTCCAGCAGTACAATCATTAAGAGCACAAGGTGATAAAATTGCTTATCCAAAAGAAATGCTTGAACAACTTGGAAAACTTGAAAATTTAGAAATTAAAGAAGGAATGGTTGAAGATTTAATAGTTGAAGATAATACAGTAAAAGGTATTACTCTTGAAGATGGAACAAAAATAGAATCTAAAATTGTTATCTTAACAACAGGAACATATTTAAAAGCAGATATTCTTGTGGGAAATACTCGTACAAGAAAAGGACCACATGATGAAAAGCCATCAAATTTCTTAAGTGATAGATTAAGAGAATATGGATTTAATGTTATTAGATTAAAAACTGGAACTCCTCAAAGATTAGACAGATCAACAATTGATTTCAGCAAAACAAAATTAGAAGCTGGAGATAATAAATTATTAACATTTAGCTATGATTTAGAACCATGCTATAAAATAGAAGAACAAGAACCATGTTATTTAACATATACAACAGAAGAAACACATAAAATAATTAGAGATAATTTAAATAAATCAAGTATGTATGGGGCTTTAGATGATATTAAAGGAATAGGTCCAAGATATTGTCCTTCAATAGAAGATAAAGTAACAAGATTTGCAGATAAAGAAAGACATCAACTATTCTTAGAACCAGAGAGTAGATATTATGATGATATATATTTACAAGGATTTTCAACATCAATGCCACCAGAAGTGCAAGAAAAAATGGTACATAGTTTACCAGGATTAGAAAATGCAAAAATTATAAAATATGGATATGCAATAGAATATGATGCAATATATCCAACACAATTAAATGCATCATTAGAAACAAAAGTGTTAAAAAATCTATTTACAGCAGGACAAATCAATGGAACTAGTGGATATGAAGAAGCAGCATGTCAAGGATTAATGGCTGGTATTAATGCAGGATTAAAATTAGAAGGAAAAGAACCTTTAATATTAAAAAGATCAGATGCTTATATAGGAGTATTAATAGACGATTTAATAACAAAAGGAATAAGAGATCCATATAGATTATTAACAAGTAGAGCAGAATTTAGATTATTATTAAGAAGTGATAATGCTGATTTAAGATTAAGAAGATTAGCATATAATGCTGGTATGATATCTGAAGAACAAATCGAAAGATTAAATAAAAAAGAAAAAAACATAGAAGATATAAGAACATTTATGAATGAAAATAAACTTAAAGTAACTGAAGAAGTAAGAAAAGCTTTCGAAGAAAATAATTTCCAAGTTCCAACAGCATCTTTAAGTTTAGAACAATTAATAAAAAGACCCGAAATAACAATGGAATTCTTATCTAATTTAATAGAAATACCATTTGAAGATGATATTAAAGAACAAATAAGCATAAATTTAAAATATGAAGGTTATATTAAAAAAGCATATAAAGAAGCAGAAAAAATGTTAAAGTTAGAAAAGAAACAAATACCTGAAGATATAAATTATGATGATATTAAAAATATCGCATCTGAAGCAAGACAAAAACTTAAAGAAGTTAGACCAACAACAATTGCACAAGCTATAAGAATAAGTGGAGTAAATCCAGCAGATATTTCAATACTATCAGTATATCTAAAAAGGGAGTATGGAAAAAATGAATAAAGAATTATTTGTAGAAGAAGTTAAAAAATTAGGAATTATATTAAATGAAGAACAATTAAAAAAATTAGAAATATATTGTAACTATTTAATTGAATATAATGAACATACTAATTTAACTGCAATAAAAGAACCTGAACAAATATATTTAAAACATTTTTATGATTCAATTACTATAGTAAAAGCAATAGACTTTAATAAAGTAAATAACCTAATAGATATAGGAACAGGAGCAGGTTTTCCTGGCATGATAGTAAAAATATTATTTCCAGAAATAGAAGTAACTTTATTAGATTCTAATAATAAAAAAATAGCATTCTTACAAGAATTAACAATGAAATTAGGATTAAAAAAAGTAAATTTTTATCATGGAAGAGCAGAAGATTTTTGTGTTAAAAATAGAGAAAAATTTGATGTTGTAACAGCAAGAGCTGTATGTAACATGACATTATTATCTGAATTATGTTTACCATTAACAAAAGTTGGTGGTTATTATATAGCATTAAAAGGATCAAATGAAGAAGAAATAGATGATTCTTTATACGCTATAAAAGTATTAGGTGGAGAAATAGAAGAAAAAATTACATTTGAACTTCCTATAGAAAATAGTGGAAGAAATATATTAAAAATCAAAAAAAGTGTAAACACACCTAAAGAATATCCAAGAAGATATGACAAGATGGTAAAGAACCCATTGAAAAAGAATGGGAAATAATGTAATATAAATAATAGGGAAAAGTATAAAAAAGGGGCTGATTATATGAATCTAGAATCAGGAGTACTACAAGTACATATTGAAGATATTATACCTAATAGATTTCAACCAAGATTAACATTTGATGAACAAGGATTAAAAGAATTATCAGATTCAATTAAAGAACACGGGATAATTCAACCTTTAGTGTTGAGAAAATTAGGAAATAAATATGAAATAATTGCAGGTGAAAGAAGATATAAAGCTGCTCAAATGGCAGGATTAACAACAGTACCAGCAGTAGTTTCTAATATAGATGACAATAAATCAGCAGAAGTAGCCCTTGTAGAAAACGTACAAAGAAGAGATTTAACTGCAATAGAAGAAGCACGTTCATATAAACAATTACTTGATAAAGGATACTTAACTCAAGAACAATTAGCTAAAAGAATGGGTTTATCACAACCTTCAATTGCAAATAAATTAAGATTATTAAATTTAGATGAAGAAGTTCAACAAGCATTATTAGAAGAAAAAATATCTGAAAGACATGCTAGAACATTATTAACATTACAAGACAAGAATGCTCAAAAAGAATGGCTTCATAGAATTATAAATGAAAGATTAACTGTAAGACAATTAGATTTAGAACTAAAGAAATTAAAGCAAACAGATGCATCATCTGATGATGAATCAGCAGGAATACCTTTAGTTAATGAAGCATTAACTGCAGAAGAAATAAGAGCTAAAGCAACAGATTTAAATGAAAAAGTTGAAGAAAAAATGAGTACAGAAGATCTAATGAAACCTCAAGAAATAGTTGAAGGTGTTGAAGAATTAGATTTAGAAGAACCATTAGAATCACTAGAAGCAACTGAAACACCTGTTGAAGAAAAAGATGATGAATTGAATTTTGAACCAGTGATAGAGTCATATACTCCAGCAACAACAGTTCCAGAATTTAATATTGCAACTCCTAATTCAGCAAGTACAATAGTTAATGATGAACCAGTAGTTCAAACTAATCCAGATAGTAAGTTCTTTAATTTCTCAATAGAAGAACCATTAGATGATAATGTTATGGTTGATCCAGATGTTAAAGAAGATAAAAAATTAGAAATAATAGATGAAAATACAAATAGTGAATTTGAAGAAATCATTCCTGTAGAAGAACCAAAAATGGTAATTGAAAATGTAGAAGATAGTAAAAAAATAATAGCTCCTGTATTTGAAAATGAACCAATTAATAACTTAGAATTAAGTTCAAATAACAGATTCTTCACTCCAATAAATGAACCTCAAGAAATTCAAATAAACGAAACTAAAAAGGATGAGTTTAATCCAATGGATATGGTTAACAATATTGATCCATTAACAAATAGTCCTAAAGAAGAAGTTTCTGATTTAAAATCAGCAATTAATGCAATTAGAGGAACAATTAGAGAATTAGGTAATAAAGGACATTATATAAATGTTGAAGAAATTGATTTAGCTGATACTTATCAAATTACAATTAATATTAATAAAGATTAAAAAAAGTTCTATTGATTAGAACTTTTTTCTTTGTATACAAATTCCTCATCATTTGAATTATACTGACTACCACTTAAATAATAAAAAATATTTATTTTAGAAGAGTCTGTAGTTTCCTCACCACTTATAGCATCAAGAGGAATACCAATAACATTATTAGGTTTTTCATACCATTTATATGTAACATCAATATTATTAATAGTATCAGCCCAAATATTTTTAGATATTGCACCATCTTTAACTTCCAACTCTTGATTGTCATCGTATCCATTCCATACCATCATTAAAATGTTTGAATCATAACCAACCATCCAACAATCAGTTCCAGAAGAACCAGTTTTAATAGCAAATTTATCAGGAATCCTTCCAGCAATACTCATAACAGTAGGGGTATTATAATCAATAAATGCAGGATTATAAGTAGAAGTCATCATTTCATTTAAAATATAAACATATGATTCGTTTAAAACCAAATTATTATAATCTTTAAATTCATATAAAACATTACCATTCATATCTTCAACTTTATTGATAAAATGAATATCTCTTTTAAATCCACCACTAGCTAATGTGGTATAAGCTCTAGCAAAATCAAACATAGATAATTCACAAGTACCCAAGGCTAAAGAAGGTAATTCATCTAAATCATCTTCAATTCCCATTCTATGAGCTATATTTACTAAATTATCTTCGCCTAAGAATAAATGAGTTTTAATAGCATAAATATTATCGGAATAAGCTAAAGCAGCAGCCATAGTAATATTTTTATTACCATATTTATTATTATAATTACTAGGAGAATAAGTATTATTAGAAAAAACAAAAGTAGTAGGTTCACTTAAAAAAGTTGAAGATGATACCATACCATTTTCTAAAGCAGAATAATAAAGTAAAGGTTTAATAGAAGAACCAACTTGTCTTTTAGCGCTTATAGCTCTATTAAATTGACTACTAGAATAATCATAACCTCCGGATAAAGCCATAACCCCACCATTATTAGGATCGATAATAATACTAGCTACTTGCATATTATTATCTTTTTTATTGTTTAAAATACTATATTCAAGATTTTTCTGAATGTCGTAATTCATCGATGTATATATTTTTAAACCACCTGAAGATATTAAAGAATCGGGTATAGTATTAATAGTAGATAACTCATTATAAACTGCATCTTGATAATACATAATCATTTTTAAATTATCAGTATTTTTAGAACCATATAAATCAATTTGATTAAAATTAATATTATTATATTGTTCATCATTTATATAATGGTTTTTGGCCATTAAACCAGCAACAATATTAGCTCTAGATATAGAATTATCATAATTACTAATAGGATTATATTTACTAGGAGCTTTAGGTATCCCAGCTAATATTAAAGATTCCTCTAAGGATAAATCACTAGCGTGTTTATTAAAATAAAATAAACTAGCATTTTCAATCCCATAATTACCTTCACCAAAATTAATAGTATTTAAATATCCTTCTAAAATTTCATCTTTAGAATAATGAGTCTCTAATCTTATAGTTAATAAAGCTTCATCCATTTTTCTTTTAAAAGTTTGATCAAAATCTAGATACATATTTTTAACATATTGTTGACTTATTGTTGAAGCACCTTGAACTATATCTTTATTAGAAATGTTTAAATATAAAGCTTTACAAATTCTAAAAAAATCAAAACCATTATGATTATAAAAATTTTTATCTTCAGTACTAATAATAGCATTTATAAAATCAGGAGAAATATTATCTAAAGAAACCCATTCACTATTACCAGAACCTTGAGAAATAATATTATCATTAATATCATAAATATAAAATTGATTGGCATTTTTAATATCAAGTTTTGGACTTAAAAAAGCATAAGTATAAATTCCAATAATAAATAATAAAATAAATATAATATTAAATTTAATAAATTTACGAAAAAAACGCATCAAATCACCTAAAAAATATTATGTGCAATAAAAATAATATTATGTTATAATCATAGTCAAAAAAAAGAGGTGTTGTATTGTGAAAAAAATAATTAATATAAAATTATATAATAATGATCAAATAGTAAAAGAATACAATAATGTTAATTCAATTCATAAAGATGAAACTTATACAATGATACTTGATGATGTAAAAACAATAATAAATAAAGATTATTTAAAAAGAGAAACTAATGAATATGAATTTGTATTAGATATAAATAAAAAAAATGCAATATATACACTAAAAATGAATAATACATCATTTGACATTGATGTAGAAAAAGTAATGTACAAATGTATAGAAAATAATATAATATTAGATTATGAAATAAGTAGTGAAGAAGGTCACTTAAAAATAATTATAGAAACAGGTGTTGATAATGAATAGTTTTATCGAAAAAGAAGAAAAATTTATTAAAGAAATAATAAAAGAATGCGGTTATGATACTGAAGAAGTAGTTTTAAATGTTTCATCAAGACCAGAATTTGGAGACTATCAATATAATGGAGTGATGGCATTAGCAAAAACTTATAGCAAAAATCCAAGAGAAATAGCTACAGAGATTGTTGATAAAATAAAAGTTATGAACAGATACAAAGATATCAATATAGCTGGTCCTGGATTTATTAATATAACTTTTAGTGATGAACAACTTATTAAACACATAAATGAATTAAATGAAAATATAAATATTAATTATCATAATGAAAATCCTAAAACAATATTCCTGGATTATGGAGGAGCTAATGTAGCAAAAGCACTTCATGTTGGTCACTTAAGATCAGCAAATATTGGAGAAGCATTAAAAAGATTAGCAAACGCATTAGGTAATAAAACAATGGCAGATGCTCATTTAGGAGATTGGGGTAGACCAATTGGATTAGTAATGCTTGAAATTAAAAAAAGAAATCCAGAATTACCATACTTTGATGAAAACTTTAATGGAGAATATCCAAAAGAATCACCAGTAACAAATGAAGATTTAATGATTTTATATCCATATGCAAGTAATAAAGCTAAAGAAGATGAATCATACATGGAAGAAGCAAGAGAAATAACTGCGAAATTCCAAGATGGTGATAAAGGATTAATGGCGTTATGGGAACACATAATGTATGTATCAAAAAATGATATAAAAAGAATATATGATAGACTAAATACGACATTTGAAATATGGGAAGGCGAAAGTGATGGAAATAATTATATTCCAGAACTAACAGATTACTTAAAAGAAAAACAACTAGTTGAAGAAAGCCAAGGTGCATTAGTAATTAACGTTAAAGAAGAAAATGATGATCATGAAGTACCACCATTATTATTAATAAAATCAAATGGATCAGCATCATATGAAACAACTGATTTAGCATGTATATGGGAAAGAATGAAAAAATGGAAACCTGATGAAATATGGTATTTAACAGATGCAAGACAAAGTCTACATTTTGAACAAGTATTTAGAGCAGCACAAAAAGCTAAAATAGTTAAAGAGGATACAAAATTAGAATTCATACCATTTGGAACAATGAATGGTAGCGATGGAAAACCATTTAAAACAAGAGATGGTGGAGTAATGACTCTTGAAGCATTACTAGACTTAGCTTATGAAGAATGTGAAAAGAAAGTATTACCAAATATTACAGGTGAAGAAAGAAAAGAAATAGCAGAAAAAGTAGCTATAGCTGCTGTTAAATACGCTGATTTAATACCATTTAGATTAACAGACTATAACTTTGATCCAATAAAATTTAGCGATTTACAAGGAAAAACAGGACCTTATCTACTATATTCGACAATTAGAATGAAATCATTATTAAATAAAGCTGAAGAAGCAGGTATAAAATACAGCAAAATGAGCCAAATTAAAGATGATTCAGATAGAAATGTAATAATTGGTATACTAAACTTAAGAAGTGTCTTAAATAAGGCAATAAATACCAAATCATTAAATGATATAACAGATTATTTATATAAAGAAACAAATTTATACAACAATTTCTATTCTCAAAATAGAATATTAATAGAAGAAGATAAAGAATTACAAGAATCATGGTTATTATTAACAAAAGTAATATATGATAATAACGTGAAATTATTAGATATTTTAGGAATAGAAATACCTAATAGAATGTAATTAAAAAAAATTAATAAAAAACTATTGTTATATTAAAAAAAATATGTATAATGTTGTCTAGTGATTTAATTTGGAGGTTATTTACATGAAATTAAAAGATTATTCAAAAGAAGAATTAGAAGCAATGTCTTATGATGATATAGCTTTTATGGTTTTAACAGAATCAAAAAAACAAATGAAAGTAAATGAACTATTCAAAGAAGTTTGTAACTTACTTGAAGTATCTGAAGATGAATTCGTTAATAAGTTACCAGCATTTTTTGATGTATTATCTACAGATCATAGATTTATTATGTTAGAAAATGGACTTTGGGACTTAAAAGAAAAACATAGTACAAAAGTAGTTATAGATAATGAAGATGAAGAAGATATTGAAGTAGAAGAAATCGAAGAAATCGAAGAACCAATTGAAGATGAAGAAGATATCTATACTGATGATGCTGATTCAGATGAACTTGACGATGATGATGATGATCTAAAAGATTTAGTAATTATAGATGAAGACGAAGCAAATGGAATGAATTAATTCCATTTGTTTTTTACTTTTTTAACTATTATGATATAATACAAAACGAAAGGCGTGACTAGCATGTTTGAAAGACTAGATGCAATTACAGTTAAATATGAAGAATTAACTGAAGAATTATCAAAACCAGAAGTTCTAGGTGATTATAATAAATTAAGAAAATTATCAAAAGAACAAAAAGATTTAGAAGATGCATATAACAAATACAAAGAGTATAAAACTGTTGTAAGCAATATAGAAGAGGCAGAACAATTATTAAATGATCCAGAAATGGGCGAAATGGCTTCTTTAGAATTAGAAGAATTAAAACCTAAAAAAGAATCAATTATTAGCGAATTAGAAATTCTATTAATACCAAAAGATCCTAATGATGATAAAGATATTATTATTGAAATTAGAGGAGCTGCAGGTGGAGATGAAGCTAATATCTTTGCAGGGGATTTATTTCGAATGTATTCAAGATATGCAGATAAATTAGGATGGAAAATAGAAATAATAAACGAAGAACCAGGAGCAGCTGGAGGATATTCTCAAATTGAAGCAAAAATTAAAGGTGAAAATGTTTATTCAAAATTAAAATATGAATCAGGATCACACAGAGTTCAAAGAATTCCTACAACTGAATCTAACGGACGTATTCAAACTTCAACTGCAACAGTATTAATAATGCCAGAAGTTGAAGATGTAGATATTGAAATTAATCCAAATGATTTAAGAATTGATACATATTGTGCGAGTGGACATGGTGGCCAAGGAGTTAATACAACACCTTCAGCAGTACGTATAACACACTTACCAACAAATACAGTTGTTACATGTCAAAATGAAAGATCTCAAATTCAAAATAAAGCACAAGCAATGGAAGTTTTAAAAGCTAGATTATATCAAGCTGAATTAGAAAAACAAGAAGCTGAAGTTGGTAGTGAAAGAAGAAGTAAAATCGGAACTGGTGATAGATCAGAAAAGATAAGAACATATAACTACCCACAAAATAGAGTAACTGATCACAGAATTGGATTTACTGTTAATACATTAGATAGAGTAATTGACGGAGCTTTAGATGATATCATTGAAGCTTTAATAACTGAAGATCTACAAAGAAAATTAAGAGGAGAATAATCTCCTTTTTTTAGAAAGAAGAATTAATATGAATGATATAGAATATTTAAAAAAATATATTCATCCAGAAGATAATCTTGAAAAAGCAATAAAAAGATTAGAATCAGGAGAACCAGTTCAATATATAATTGGAGATGTTGATTTTTATGGAAATATATTAAAAGTAAATAAAAACGTATTGATTCCAAGAAGAGAAACAGAAGAATTAGTAGAAAAAACAATAGCATATATAAAAAAGTATTTAAATGAAAATATTTCAATATTAGATATAGGAACAGGTAGTGGATGTATTCCTATTACAATAAAAAAACTAATGCCAAATATAAATATGAATTCAGTTGATATATCAAAAGAAGCATTAGATGTAGCTAAAGAAAATGCAAAAATAAATAACGTTGAAGTTAATTTTATTAATAGTAATATCTTTAGTGAAATAAATGATAAATACGACTGTATCATAAGTAATCCACCATATATTAGATATGATGAACCTATTATGGATATAGTAAAGAATAATGAACCACATATAGCTTTATATGCAGATGACAATGGTTTATATTTTTATAAAGAAATAATCAATAATTCAGATAAATATTTAAATAATAAATTCATAATTGCATTTGAAATAGGAGAAGAACAAGGCGAAGATATAATTAATATAGCAAAACAAAAATATCCTAATTCAAAAATATTACTGGAAAAAGATATGCAACATCTAGATAGATTTGTTTTTATAATAAATGAATAATATTTAAAGAGAATTACCTATATATGTATAGGTGATGATTATGAAAAAAATAATATACATTATGTTGATAACTATTACATTATCAACATATTTATTTGCAGAACAAAAATATGATTTAAATGAAGATACTATTAGATTTAGAATAATACCTAATAGTAATTCTGTTGAAGACCAAAATTTAAAACAAAGAATAATTGAAGATTTGCAAGGCAATATTTTTAATTTAATACAAGATTCAAAATCTCCTGAAGAAACAGAAAAAATTATAAATGAAAATAAACCGTTAATAGAAAACATAATAAAAAAATACAACATAGATTATAAAATAAATTACGGATATAATTATTTTCCAGAGAAAACATATAAAGGAATAAAGTATAAAGAAGGAGATTATAAATCTTTAGTAATCTATCTAGGAGAATCAAAAGGAAATAACTGGTGGTGTGTTATGTATCCACCTTTATGTAATATAGATTATACAAGTAATAATTCAGAAAATATAGAATATAAATTATATATAGAAGAATTAACAAAATAAGTGTAAATTCTTCTAGTAAGTAATTGACAAAATAACTAGTAGATTATATAGTAAATTTGACAAGAAGTGCATAGAAGTTTGAGAGTGATTTTATGAAACAATTAGTAATAAATGGTGGTAATAAACTAACTGGTGAAATAAAAATAAGTGGAGCAAAAAATAGTGTTGTAGCATTAATACCTGCTGCAATTTTATCCGATGAAGAAGTAACACTATATAATGTACCAGATATTTCTGATACAAGAGCTTTAATAGATATAATTGAATTACTTAATGGTAAAGTTGAATATAAAGACGAAGTAATGAAAATAGATAATAAAGAATTAGAAAATAAGGTAATACCAGAAGAATTATCTAAAAAATTAAGAGCATCTTATTATTTTATGGGAGCATTATTAGCAAAATATAAATATGCTGAAATATATTTCCCTGGTGGTTGCAATATTGGAGCAAGACCTATTGATTTTCATATTAAAGGGTTTGAAAAACTAGGTGCTAAAGTAGAAATCGAAGGAAATAAATATATATTTAAAGCAGATAAATTAAAAGGAGCAAAAATATATTTAGATTTTGCATCTGTAGGAGCAACAATTAACATAATGCTAGCAGCAGTTAAAGCTGAAGGTGTTACAGAAATATCTAATGCAGCAAAAGAGCCAGAAATTGTTAATATTGCAACTTTATTAAATAATATGGGAGCTAAAATCAGTGGAGCTGGTACAAGTGAAATAAAAATTATAGGTGTTGATCATTTAGGAAAAGGCGTAATTGATGTTATACCTGATAGAATTGAAGCTGGTACATATGCTATTGCTGGAGCTTTAATGGGTAAAGATTTAGTACTTAAAGGAATAATAGAAGAACATTTAGAAGCTTTAATTTCTAAATTAAAAGAAATGGGAATAGATTTAAATATAGATCATAATAAGATAAAGATAACAAGACCAGAAAAATTAAAATCAATAAATGTTAAAACTTTAGTATTCCCTGGATTTCCAACAGATTTAGGACAACCAATGACTGTATTATTAACACAAGCAGATGGTGTATCTATTTTTGAAGAAACAATTTGGGAAAATAGAATGGGACATATTAAATATCTACAAAAAATGGGTGCTAATATAAGATTAAATGATAAAACTGCAATTGTAATGGGACCAACAGATTTAAAAGGTGAAGAAGTTGTAGCAACAGATTTAAGAGCAGGTGCAGCAATGGTTGTAGCAGGTTTATCAGCTAGTGGTACTACAATAATAAATGATATAGAACATATATTAAGAGGATATGAAAATATAGTAGAAAAATTAACTGCAGTAGGAGCAGATATAAAAATAATAGAGAAGTAGAATTTGACAATCTACTTCTTTTTTGGTAAAATCCTATCATGTTGTGGTGCATTATCCTAGTCACATACATTATCTGAAGGTGGGCCTAAAAATCTACCAATTGTGCTGCTATGACACTTTGCATATCTGCTTATTTCGCCCAGATTTGGGTGGATATGTGATTTAAGATTTAAGGAAAAATTATAATGGCATATAATAGGATCCTTTAATCCCGTCAAATAAAAACAACATGCGCATGTCGTGAGTGGTAATATGGGATAGAAATTGAAATTATTACTGCAAAAGCGAATAACGATAGTCAATTTGTGTTTGAGAAATTCTCTAGGATGTTCATATTATAAAGTTTGAAGTGCGGACTAAGTGGTAATCGAGTAACCGATCGTGGTAACAATCGGTTGAAGTCTATAATGAGAAATCGCCAAAGAGTAATCGATGGTTGACTTCAGAGAAATTCAACTCGACCAAAGCCGTAAAATTAATTTATAATATACCATAATTTTTTTTATTAAATTACTTTATAAGGAGAGTTAATATGAAAAGTAATGTTAACTGGATATATAAAGTTTTTTTATTAGCTTTTATATTTTCAGTTATATTTAGTAGTGTATCAACTACAATATCAGGTAATATACCAATAGTGATATTACCAATAATCATAATTATAGTTATAGCAATCGGAATATTATTCGATATGATTGGTGTTGCTGTATTAACAGCAAATGAAGCCAATCTACATGCAAAAGCATCGAATAAATTAAAAGGTGCAAAAGAAGCTATAACATTATTAAAAAATGCAACACAAGTATCATCAATTTGCAATGATGTAATTGGCGATATATGTGGTATAGTAAGTGGTAGTTTAGCAACGGTATTTACATTAGGAATAGTAGATAAATTTGGTATTTCTAATACAATAACAACTGTATTAATTACTGCAATAGTATCATCATTAACAGTAGGGTTTAAAGCAATATTTAAAACAGTTGCTACTAAAAAAAGTGATGAAATAATATTTACAGTAGGAAAAATCAAACATTTTTTACATATAAAGTAATAATAAATGTAAAAAAATAATAATTTTAACTTGCTAAGAATAAAAGTTATGATATAATACATAAGAAACGAAATTACTATGTCTAGGTATTAGATATGGCGGAAGGAGAATAAAAATGAGAAAAGGTATCCATCCTGAATTAAAAGAATGTACAGTTACTTGTGCTTGTGGAAATACTTTCACTACAAAATCTACTAAAGAATCAATCTCTGTAGAAGTTTGTTCTGAATGTCATCCATTCTATACTGGTAAACAAGGTAAAGCTAAGAAAACAGGTGCTGTTGAAAAATTCAACAAAAGATTTGGTTACGATCAAGAAGCTACTAAATAGTAGCTTTTTTTCGTTATATAAAATAATATGATATAATAAAATAAGAAAAGAGTGATATCATGAGAGTAGCTATTGCAACAGATCATAATGGAGTAAATGAAAAAAAACAAATAATAGAACAATTAAAAGATTTTGAATTAATTGATTATAGTCCAGTAAACACAGATACTGACGATTATCCTGATTTTGCAATCAAAGTAGGAGAAGCTGTAGCTAACAAAGAAGTTAGTTTAGGCATTCTAATGTGCGGAACAGGAATTGGTATGAGTATCGCCGCTAATAAAGTAAAAGGTGTAAGATGTGCACATTGTTCATCATATGAACAAGCACACTTGGCAAGAGAACATAATAATGCAAATATAATTGCATTAAGTTATAAACAAGATATTAATGAATTAATTAATATGATAAGAGAATTTTTAACTACAGAAGCATCATTTGAAGAAAGACACATGAGAAGAGTAGAAAAAATCATAGAATACGAAAAGAGAGCATAAAATGAATTATAAGGCTTATATATATATTATAACTTTAATGATAAGTATGTATGCTTTATCTGGAGTAAATTTTGATGGTTGGATAAAAACTAATAAAGCAATAGAAGCAAGAATATTAGCTGTATTAATGGGAATTGCTATGAGTTATTTTGCCACAAATTTTATAACAGATTTTATACAAGTAAGCAGTATCATAAAAGGATGATATTATGAATAAATGGTTATTATCTATAATAACTATATTAATACCAATAACAATAATTAGTTTCTATAAAAAAGAAACTAATTTTATTATGGAACAAAAACAATTAGAAGTTAAAGTTATTTATAACAATGAAATTATTAACATTCCTTTAGAAGAATATGTAATAGGAGTAGTAGCAGGAGAAATGCCTGCGTCATTTGAAGAAGAGGCACTTAAAGCTCAAGCAGTTGCAGCAAGAACTTTTTATATAAATAAATTAGAAGAAAACAATGATTATAAAATAAATTCAACTATAAAAGACCAAGTGTATATAACACAAAAAGAAATGCAAGAAAAATGGAGAGAAGATTATAATTATTACTATAACAAAATAAAAAATGCAGTATATGAAACAAAAAATCAAGTAATAAAATATAATGGATATCCAATAAAATCTTTTTATTATGCCAAATCAAATGGCTATACAGAAAGCTGTTTGAATGTATTTAATCAAGATATTGAATATTTAAAAATAAAAGAAACAAAATGGGATAAAAATAATGAAGATAAAAAAATAATATCTCTATCAGAATTTAAAGAAAAATTAAATATTGTGGATAAAGAAATAGTTATAAACAACATAACAAAAGATGAATCAAATAGAGTATCAAATATAACAATAAATAATAAAATTTATAGTGGAATAGAAATAAGAAAATTACTAAATTTAAAATCGACAGACTTCGATATTAAAATAAATGAAGAAGTAGAAATAAAAACAAATGGATATGGTCATGGCGTTGGTATGAGTCAATATGGAGCTAATGAGTTAGCAAAGAATAAATATAATTATAAAGAAATAATATCTTTCTATTATGAAGGAACTTATATAGAAGAAATATAAAAAATGTATATTTCTTTTTTTATTGGAAAAACTTATATTAGAAAGGAATATATTATGACAAAAAGAAAGTTAAAAGATTGGGTAATACCAGTACTAAGTTTATTTATATTATTTGGGGGAATATTTACATTTAATTTAATAAGTAAATTAATAGATTATAATGATGAGGATTTAACAATACCAACAGTAGAAATACAGGAAGATACAATGGATGTAACAAATGATATAAGTGATAGTAATCCAATAAGACCATATAATGGAGAAAATATTGAAATAGCAAAATACTATTACAATAAAGATGATGATGAGAGTAGACAAGAAAAGTCTTTAATAAAATATGAAAATATATATATGCCTAATACAGGAATTTTATATACAAGTAATAATCAATTCGAAATATTATCAATTTTAAATGGAAAAGTAACAAATATAAAAGAAGATAATATTCTAGGAAATGTAATAGAAATAAGTTATTCAAATAATATAGTAGCAGTATATGAATGTTTAACAGATGTTAAAGTAAGCATTGGAGATATAGTTGAACAAGGAGATGTAATTGGACTAAGCTCAAATAAAGTATTAGATACTGATCAAGAATATGGATTTCATTTTGAAGTATATAAAGATAATAAAATAATTAATCCAGAAACTTTATATAATAGTTAAAAATATAGCACAAAAAAATAAAGAGTGATATAATTTAACTAGGAGGATGATGAATATGAAGTTAAATATTCGTGGTGAAAAAGTTACTATCACACAATCAATGAAAACTTACATTACTGAAAAATTGGAAAAATTAGATAAGTATTTTGAAAATCCAGAAGAAATAAATGTTAACGTACTTGTAAGAATCAAAGGTTTAGAACAAATTATAGAAGTAACTGCACCAACTAAAAAATTCACTCTTAGAGCTGAAGAATCAAATGAGGATTTTTATGCAGCCGTAGATTTGGTTGTATCTAAACTAGAAAGACAAATTAGAAAAAACAAAGATCGACTAAATAGAAAATACAAAAATGTTGAAGTCTTAGAATTCAATTTTAACTATGAAGATGAAGAAAAAATTGAAGAAAATTCAAGTGAAATAGTAAAAAGAAAAAATATTTCAATGAAACCAATGGATGAAGAAGAAGCAATGTTACAAATTGAATTATTAAATCATGATTTCTTTGTATTTAAAAATATAGATGAAGAATGTGTATCTGTTCTTTATAAGAGAAAAGATAACAATTATGGAATTATAAATATGAAATAGAAGCAATTGCTTCTATTTTTTTTGCTAAAAATAGGCAAAAACTAAACTAATTGTTTGATATTTAAATAGTTATTTGTTAAAATATATAGCGTGGAGGAATGGTTATGGGATTATTTAGAAGATTAATCGATTCAGAATATAAAGAATTAAAAAGGTTTGAAAAAATTGCAAATGAAATAGATGCATTAAGTGATGAAATGGAAGCTTTAACTGATGATGAGTTAAAAGCAAAAACAGTAGAATTTAGAAAACAACTAGAAGATGGAAAAGACCTAGATGATTTAGTAGTTCCAGCATTCGCAGTAGTAAGAGAAGCAGCTAGTCGTGTTATTGGAGAAAAACCATATTTTGTACAAATATTAGGTGGTTTAGCAATTCACTATGGTAATATAGCTGAAATGAAAACTGGTGAAGGAAAAACTTTAACAGAAACAATGCCAACATATTTAAATGCATTAACTGGTAAAGGTGTTCACATAATTACTGTTAACGAATTCTTAGCAAAACGTGACTCAGAATGGATGGGAAATATTTATAGATTCCTAGGATTAACAGTTGGTTTAAATATGAGAGAAATGTCACCTGAAGATAAACGTGCAGCATATAACTGTGATGTATTATATTCAACAAATAATGAAATAGGTTTCGATTACTTAAGAGACAACATGGTAGTAAGAGCAGCTGACAGAGTACAACGCCCATTAAATTTCTGTATTGTCGATGAAGTAGACTCAATTTTAATTGATGAAGCTAGAACACCATTAATTATTTCAGGTGGAAAAATAGATTCAAAAGATTTATATCAATCAGCAGATAGAGCTGTTAAAAGATTAGAAGAAGAAGATTATACAATAGATGAAAAAACTAAGAGTGTATCTTTAACAGATTCAGGTGTAGAAAAAATTGAAAAAATATTCCATTTAGATAATTTATTTGACTTAGATAACGCTGTCTTAGTTCATCATTTAAATCAATCATTAAAAGCAAATTATGGATTTAAAATAGATGTAGATTATGTAGTTGAAGATGGAGCTATTATAATCGTTGACCAATTTACAGGTCGTTTAATGCATGGACGTCAATTTAGTGATGGATTACATCAAGCTATTGAAGCTAAAGAAGGCGTTAAAATTAATGAAGAAACAAAAACAATGGCTACAATTACATTCCAAAATTTATTCAGAATGTACAATAAATTATCTGGTATGACTGGTACTGCTAAAACAGAAGAAGAAGAATTTAGAGATATTTACAATATGTATGTAATACAAATTCCAACAAATAGACCTGTTGCTAGACAAGATTTACCAGATTTAGTATATGCAACTGAAAAAGGAAAATTTGCAGCTATAGTAAATAAAATTAAAGAAATTCATGAAACAGGACAACCTATATTAGTAGGTACTGTATCAGTTGAAAACAACGAAAAATTAAGTGAATTACTAAAAAAAGAAGGATTAAAACACGAAGTATTAAATGCTAAGAACCATGAAAGAGAAGCAGAAATAATTGCTAAAGCTGGTGAAATTGGAGCAATTACAATTGCAACAAATATGGCAGGACGTGGAACAGATATTAAATTAGCTGAAGGTGTTAAAGAACTTGGTGGTTTATGTGTAATCGGTACAGAAAGACATGAATCACGTCGTATTGATAACCAATTACGTGGTCGTTCAGGACGTCAAGGAGATCCAGGTATGTCACAATTCTTCGTATCATTTGATGACGATTTAATGAGAAGATTTGGTACAGATAAAATTAAACAAATGTTAATAAATGTTGGATTTGGTGATGAACAAGCAATCAGATCAAAAACATTTACTAAGAGTATTGAATCAGCTCAAAGAAAAGTTGAAGGAAATAACTATGACACTCGTAAATCATTATTAGATTATGATAATGTAATGAATGAACAAAGAGAAATTATCTACAGTCGTCGTAACGAAATATTAGATCAAGAAGATATTTCAGAAAGAGTTCAAGCAACATTTGATAGTAACATTGCTTATTTAGTAGATAGTCATATTGAACCAGAAGGTTACCTAACTGCAGATGATAAAGAAGAAATTATTGAATACATGAATACGAATTTAATAAAAACTGAAAAACTAGATGTAGAAATAATTAAAGACATAAAATCAGAAGCAGAAATCAAATCAATATTAACTGAAAAAGTTAAAGAAGATTATGTTGCTAAGACAAAAGATGTTCCAAAAGAAATTACTGAAGATTTTGAAAAAGCAATTTCATTAAGAGTTATTGATGAAGCATGGATAGATCATATTAATACTATGGAACATTTAAGAGAAGGTATTGGTCTTCGTGGATATGGACAAACAAGTCCAATTCAAGCTTATACATTAGAAGGTTATGAATTATTTGATGAATTAATGGCAAACATTGAATCAAAAATTTCTATGTTCTTATTAAAAGCAGAAGTAAGACAAAATACTGAAAGAGTAGAACAAAGATCAAATAAAATTGTTCATGATACTCACATCAAAAAAGGTACTCCAGCAAAAGTGAAAAAAGTTGGAAGAAATGATGCTTGCCCATGTGGCTCAGGGAAAAAATATAAACAATGCTGTGGTAAGTAGCGGTGAGTATTGGGTTTGCGAGGATTTTGTCCACGTAAAAAACACTCAAAAATGGCTATTTGTCCA
>JAEDJT010000005.1 GCA_016296185.1 Bacilli bacterium | reverse complement strand
CTGCCATTTTGATTTATACGAGCTATTTTTATAGTTCGTTTTTTTATTGTTAAAATATATGTTTTTATATGTTATAATTGTAATAATATTGGTGGTTGAGCTTATGAGTGAAATAAAAGTAAACAAAAATACACTTGATAGTAATGTTAGTAGTTTAAATACTTATGTTAATGTTTTGAAAACAGAGTTAGCTGATTTAGTAAGTACTTTAAATTCAGTTCCTTCTCATTCGGATTTTAGTAATTTAAGTACAAAGACTGGGGCATTAGCGTCTAGTTTTGAAAACCTATCAACTGATTATGAAAATATTTATGAATCTATAAAAAATTATATTGATACTTTAATGTTGATTGATTCTGAAGAATTAGAAGATGCAGATGTACCTGTTGTTGAAGAAAAAAGTATTTCTTTAGATAGTGATTTAGATTTAAATATTGATAGTTATAACGATAATGATACATCTTCTACTGATGTTCCGAAAAATAGTGATGATATTCCTATTTCTAGTGGAGAAGTTGTATCTTATTCAGTAGGTGAAGATTCTTATACTGTTAAGAGTGGAGATACATTAAGTAAAATTGCAAGTATGTATGGAGTTTCTGTTGAGGAATTGGCTAGTTATAATAATATTAGTAATTCTAATATAATTAGTGTTGGTCAAATTATTAAAATTCCTAAAGGTAGTAGCTCTGGAACACAAACTAAAGTTGTTCCTTCAAATGAAACTAAGGTAGTTACTCCTGATACATCTACTGGTAATAACAATAATGATAATAGTTCTAATGAAACTTCTAAGCCAGCAGAAACTGTTAAACCAAATCCAACTGATATTACAGATCCTACTGTAACTCCATCAGCACCTAGTGGTATTTATTCCGGTGAATTACATACTAAGAGTAAAGCTAGTGCATCTTGTAAGGAAACAGCTGGTAAGATTACTACTGGACATCAATCATATAAGATTGTTCCTGATAATGAATATACAGGTGCTGTTGGAACTATTTCACAAACTGATTATATGTATTTAGTTGCCCAAGTTGCTGGTGAAGCTGGTAATTCTCCTGATGATATGTTAGGTGTAGCTTGTACTATTATTAATAGATTAGAAGGACCAGATAGTTATGGTACTTCAGTTGTTAAGGTTCTAGAAAAAGGTTATTGGCCTTGGGGTAGAACATGTGATGGTTATTTAAATAATGGTCAATTTGTTGATACTGGATGGAAAAAAGATAAGATTGACATGGTTAAACAAGTTGTTAATGATGTTCTAAATGGTACAAGAAATATAAATAGTAATGTTTATTACTATTCTGGTAATGGAACTTATAATAGTTTTTCTGATGTTTTATAATTATTTAACGAACGTTTTACGTTCGTTTTTTTGTTTTAATTTAATAATTAATTATATGTATTATAATTATTATAGGTGATAATATGAATGAATTTAAATCTCAAGTAAAAGAAAAAATTAAACTTTATTCTAACGATGAATATTTAAAAGGTTATATATCTAAAGAATATTTAACAAGTGATAAAGATGCTGATATTTTTTTATATGTAAATGATGAAATACCAGTTTTTGATTCTAGAACTAGTGGAAATCAAATTGATTTAAATAAAGAAATTTACGAGTATATTGAAGATAAGGCATCTATTTTGGAGAATGATGTTAGAATTCATTTTCATATTATGAATTCAAATTTAGATGATAAAGATCAAGGTAAAGTTAAACATATTATTAAAGAACACTATGCTATTGAGTTATATAAGGTACAAAGAGACTTTTCTAATGCTAGAAAAAAAGCAATTCATCTTTCCATTTTTGGATTATTTGTATTATTAATTTATTTTATTTTATATAACTATGATTTATCTGAATTTTTATTTGAAGTATTAAGTTTTATTTTCTCATTTTCCATTTGGGAAGCGTTGGATGCAGTTATTTATACTTTAAGTGATATTAGATTAAATAGAGAATCTATTACGCAATTTTTATTAATGAATGTTTCATTTGACGAATAACATTATTGTTATTCGTTTTTTCTTATATTTTTTTTTGCAATATATGGTATAATTGTGATAATAGAGGGTGATTGTAGTGAGCGAGATAAAAGTTAACAAATCTACTTTTGAATCTAATGTTACTTCATTAGATTCTACTGTTACAACTTTAAAATCTAAAATATCTGATTTGGTTGGTGTTTTAAATTCTATACCTTCTCATTCGGAATTTGGATCATTAACAACTAAAGCTGGTAATATTGCTACTAGTTTAGAAAATCTTTCTACAGATTTTGATAATGTTTATAAATCAATTGATAATTATATTGAAACTTTAAAGAAAATAGATGCTGAAGAAATTGGAGAAGCTGAAGTACCAGTTGTTGAAGATAAGAGTTTAACACTTGATGGTAGTTCTGGTGATGATTTGAATATTGATACTTATAATAATAATGAAACATCACAAACTCCAAATAATCCACCTGTATCTAATGGTAATCCTGTTACTTATTCTGTTGGAGATGATGGAAGTAATGGCGGAAATAATGGTAATAATGGTAATAATTCTACTTCTAGTCCAAATGATTCAACTGATCCAACATCAACTGCTTCTTATGTTCCTCCAACTTCTGTAGATCCTAGTGGCTATAGTAATAATGAAGCTATGGGATTTAAAGTTACAACTGGACATAGAACAGACTATCCATTAACTGAAGAGGAATATAATGTTATTGCAGCAATTATTTCTGCAGAGTGTGATGGTACTCCTGATGATGCATTAGCGGTAGCTTCAGTTATCTTTAATAGATGTGATGATCCTACTTGGGTTTCTTATGTTAAGAGTGATAGCCCTTACAAACAAGCTACATTCCCTAATCAATTTGTTGTTTATCAAGGTGGACAATATAAAAGTTACATGCCACCTAATTCACCTAAACCAGCTGCTAAAGCTGCTTTAGATGCTGTTTTAAATGGGTATAGAAATTGTAGTTACTTATCATTTAGAAGTAATGGATCTAAGAGTTATAGTAACAATATGATTTCACCAACAGGTAATAGATATAAATAGGAGGATTTTATGGCAAATAATGATTTTTTACATAATGGTGATGGTATTTCAACTACTATCGATAGTTTAAATACTGTATTAGAAGAATATAGTAATAATTTAAATAGTCTTGATGCAAAAATTGCTGAAATTGAATCTTCAGAAGATTGGAAAGATAAACAAGTAAAAACAGCTTATATAGCTGCTTGTAATTCTTATTCTGAAGCTTTTAAAAAATATTTGAATGGTATTCAAGCTTATATTTCTGCATTAACTGAAAAAACAAATAATATTGAAGATTTTGAATCAACATTTTCTGGATAGGAGGTATTTGTATGGCGTATAGTTCTTATGCTAGTCAAATTGAAAGTGCTATTACTGAGATTAATACTTCAAAAGATAAAGTTAAAGATATAGATTTTACTAGTACTTGGACTGGTGATGCATCTACTTCTTTAAATGGAAAAATAACTACTTTATTAAGTAAGATTGCTACTGAAATGAGTAATGCACAAAAAATTGCTAATGCTTGTAATCAAATAGATATATATGATGAACAAAAAGCTGCGGAAGATAGAGCTAATATTTCATATAATAATCTAGATAGAAATTCTCCTGGTTATACATATGCTTCAAGTGCTTTATTAAATCAAATTAGTTCTGCTCAAGAAAAACAAAGAAATGCAAAAAATAATGCTAATACTAATTTAAATGGTGTATCTAGTAGTTATAATACTCAATATAAAGAGTTAACTTTTAGTGATATAAAATCTACTAAAGAAACTTTTGAAAATGTTTTAAATAATAATGATAGTATAAAAAATGGTTTAGATTTATCTAAAATACCAGGTGTAGCAGATGCAGGTAATAATAGTAATCCTACTGAAACTAGATCTGATGATTTAGGATCATTTGAAGGGGTTCAATTACAATATAGTGCTGCTTATGATACTGGTGATCATAAAATTCTTACTAAAAGTGGTGGTGTTTGTGATATTTATGGACATCATGAAACATATTATGATGAAAAGGTTTTACCTGGTGGTGGATTAAATATACCTGGTAGACACGTTGCTGAAGATGGAACTATTAGAGATGAGAATGGATATATATGCGTTGCATGTGACCCTAGTTTCTTACCTAAAGGATCTACTTTAATGACAAGTTTAGGTCCGGCTAAAGTTTATGATTGTGGTTGTGCTTATGGTACAGTTGATATATATGTTAACTGGTAAAAATAGAATAGAGGGATGTTATGAGTTATTCTAGTTATGTTTCTAGTTTAGAAAGTAAGGTATCTGATATAAATAATACTTTGAATAGTATTTCAAATATTAGTTTTGATACGAATTGGAGTGGTTCTGCTGCATCAAATTTAACTACAAAGCTTTCTAATTTGTTATCTGAAACTAAAACTCAAATTGGTTATATTTCAAATTTAAGTTCAGCTATGAATAATATTGATAATTATGATAATACAAAAAAATCTATTCAATCTATTCAAGCTAGTATTAATAGTTATTCTTCTGTTCCTAAATGGTACAATTCGGGATATACTCAATATAAACAATTAACTAATAGTTTAGAAGTAGAAAATCAAAATTTAACTACTTATAAGGGCAATGTTAATAGTAGTTTAAATGCTATTTCTTCAAATTATAATGTTAAATATAAAGTATTAGAATTTGATGATATTGTATCTACTAAATCAACTTTTGATACAATTCTAAATGGCTCTGAAGAAATTACTAACGGATTGGATTTAAGTCAAGTTGTTACTCAAAGATATAGATCTTGTAATGCTGATACTGAACCTGATTGGTCTAATTATGATGCATGGCAAAATAGTGCATGTAACTGTTATATAAATGGTGGTAATACTGGTCAATGTACTTGGTTTGCTGCTGGAATGTTTTATCAAGTTTATGGTTATCAGGGTTGGGTAGGAGGAAATGGTAGAGATACTGCTTATAATTTAGCAAGTTCTAGACCTGATGATTTCTATATTTCTACTGAACCTGCTACAGGTTCTGTTTTCTCATATCAAGGTGGAACTTATGGTCATACTGGTTTCGTATTAGAAGCTAGTGACGGTAATATTACTATTTTCCATGGTAATATGAATGGTAAGAGTGATAGTTTTGAAGTTGCTCAAGGTGACTGGAAGAAAGAAACTATGACTGTTGATGAATTTAAAAGAAGATATAGCAATAATGTTGTATTTGCTAATCCATACTAGGAGGTTTAATTATGGAAGATATTTATGTTAATTCTGAAGCTATGATAGCTTGGAAAGATGAAATGAATACAATTAATACTAATTGTGCTGAAGAAGTAGGAAAAATCAATGGATATATTAATACTTTGACATCTTCTTATTTTAAAGGTGATTATGCTGATGATTTTTCAGATTCTATAACTCAATTTGCTACTACAGTACAAAGCGCTCATACTGCTATGGCTAGTGTAGAAGGATTTTTAACAGCTATTGTTGAAGAAATGAATAAGGAATAGGTATATTCCTTTTTTTGGAGGTTTTTATGTATCTTATTATTAAATTTTTGTGGTCTTTTCTTAGTAAATTAAATATTGATAATGCAAATGGATCTACTTTATTATTTGTAGGTTTATTTTCTATATTATTAATATATATTTTATATTTAATTATTAAAGGCTATATGAAGCTTTATAAAAAGTTTAATAAGCCTACTTTTATTGCTTTTATTCCTATTATTAATACAATTGGTTTGATGAATATTAGTGGAGTAGGTTTTTATTGGTTTTTTGTTATTATGTTTAGATTTTTTTATGAATTATTAGATTATTATTTAGTAATTCATATTGATTTCTTATCATTTGCATCTATTGTTATATCTTATTTTGGTTATGCTGCTATTTCTTATAATTTAGCTAAGAAATTTCATAAAGATGAAAGCTGGTTATTTGGTGCAATTATATTAAGTAGTATTGTATGGGCGTTATTAGGAAGCGATGAAAAATCTGTATTGGATACTAATGTTGTTGTTAGCAAAAAATCATATTTAGATAAAAATAAAACTGTTAATAACACTCAAGTTACTAACAGTAATTCTTCTAATATTTCAGTTGTTAATAATACTCAAGTTATGAACAATAATATAGAGACTTTAGATGAATCTAATTAAAGACAATATTAATTGTCTTTTTTTGTGATATAATATTTTTGGTGATTATTATGAATTATGTTTATTCAACTAAAGGAACTTGTTCTGTTCAAATTTCTTTTGATATTAATGATAATATTGTAACTAATATAAAATTTTTAGGTGGATGTCCAGGTAACACTTTAGCATTAAGTAAGGTTTTAGATGGACAAACTGTTGATTTTATAGTTGATAAACTTATGGGCAATCAGTGTGGTGGAAGAGGTACTTCTTGTGCTGATCAATTAGCAATTGCTGTTAAGGAAGCTTATGAAAAAGAAAGTAAATAGAAAAGAACTTATTAAAGAAATAAAAAAGAATATTCCTGATGAAATAAAAATATTATATGGTAAGTATTATTTTTTTTGTTTATTACTAATCATATTCTTAGGTTTGTTATTTCCTTTGTTTATTTTTAAGTTTGTTTCTTTTATATTTTCTATTGTATTATTATTACTTTTATTTGTTTTATATATTCTAATGATAGTTGATGTTATAAAACATAAAAATAATTTTGAATCATTGTACTTTGTATTATCTATTTTTATAACAATATTTTGTTTTATTGTTTCATTTTGTAAATTGGTTTAATTTTCTTGAAAAAAAATTTATTTTTAGTATAATACATGATATAATGTTTTAGTTATTAACGAGGAGGTGCACTATGAGAACTTATAAAGCAAATTTACCTGAAGGTGTTAAAAAAACTTTTGGAGCTGTTAGAGGAGTAAAAGTTAAATTAGTAGCTAAAAAAACTAATAAGAAAAATACTAAATCAGCTAAATAGTAGACAGACATAGTCTGTTTTTTATTTGTATTATTATGTTATAATTTAGTAGGTGATAATATGAAGAAGAAAATTATTATTTTATTATTCTTAGTCTTACTTTTATGTTCTTGTGGAAGGAAAAATGATATTAAGAATAATGATGAAAATAATAAAGTTATTACTAAAATTAATTCTAATGAAGATGTTTTATTTTATGAAAATTATAAAATTATTATTGTAAATGGTGAAGAACATTTATTAAGAATACCTATTGTTAATTCTAATAGTGATGATGCTCTTAATGTTAGTTTAGAACTTAAAAATGAAGTTATTAATACTTATATGTCTTATAAGCTTATTGATAATGTTTTAATTACTGGTAATTTAATTGATTTTGATTATTATTGTATCGATGATTATCTTGTTATTGATGAAACTATTACTTCTTATTTAAATGAAGAAAAGAATGATGTTGTTAATAATTATTATGTTATCAACATTAAATCAGGTAAATTGTTATTAAAAGAAGATTTTTATAGTATTTTTGATGTATCTTATGATGATATTATTAATTATTTAAGTAACAATATAACTGGAGAAGATGCTGATTATATTGTTCAAATGATTAAAAATAGTGATTTTAATTTATATATTAATAAAGATAATAAATTAACTATTGTTTATAATGAATATAGTGATGATGAAATCAAACAAAAAGAATTAGTTTATAACTAATTCTTTTTTTATTAAATGAAACTACTTAATCCGCTCATACAAATTTTATTAATAAATATTCCTAAACTTGCTGGATCTTGTTTGCAATTGTTTTTAATCCAGTTTTCAATTATTCCTATTGTTCCATCAACTATAAAGTTATATATATTATTTAAGTCTTCGCTTGATGCTTTTTTTAATAATTTTTGCCATTCTTCAATACTTTGTTCTTTAACGTTATTAAGTATTCTTCTTAAGAATAAATGGTCTCCGTTTTCTCCAAGTAATCTTGTATATATTTCTTTATTATTTGATATTATTTCAATTGTTTTATTTGTATATGTTAATAAATAATTTCTTTTTATATCATTTATATTTGATTTTAATTCTTCTAATAAGTCTTCTTCTGTCTTTTTTACTAAATCATTAATATCTGTATAATATTTATAGAATGTAGTTCTATTTATGTTAGCTTCCTTACATAATTCTAGTACTGTGATTTCATAAATTGATTTTTTCTTCATTAGATCTAATAATGAATTTGTTAATCTTCTTTTTGTTATCATTATTCTTCTATCCATATTATCACCTTCTTCTTAATTATATTACATTACTTTACATTAATCAACACAATGTTTATTAATATTTTATTTATATTTAATTGATATTATGTTATAATCTTTTTAAGAATAGGGAGGTCTTATTATGGCTAATAGAATTATTTTAAATGAAACTTCTTACTTTGGTTGGGGATCAAGAGAAGTTATCATTGATGAAATTAAAAGAAGAAAATTTAAGCATGCATTAGTTGTTACTGATGAAACTTTATTAAAAGTAGGTGTAGCTGATAAAGTAATTTCTATACTTGATGAAAATGAAATTAAGTATGAATTATTTAGTGATGTTAAACCAAATCCAACAATTACTAATGTAAAAAAAGGATTAAAGATTTGTAATAAATATCATTGTGATTATATTATTGCTATTGGTGGTGGATCTGTTATAGATACTGCTAAAGCTATTGGTATTGTTTCAACTAATCCTGAATTTAAAGATATTAAGTCTTTAGTTGGTGCAGCTGATACTAAAAATAGATCATTACCAATTATTGCATTCCCAACAACAGCTGGTACTGCTGCTGAAGTTACAATTAATTATGTTATTACTGATGAAGAAGCTGTAGTTAAATTAGTATGTGTTGATCCTAACGATATTCCAGTATTATCTATTGTTGATACTGAATTAATGGCTGGTATGCCTGCTAGTACAGCTGCTGCTACTGGTTTAGATGCTTTAACTCATGCTATGGAAGGTTATATTACTAAAGGTGCTTGGGATATGTCAGATATGTTCCATTTAAAAGCAATGAATGTAATTTATCATAATTTAGAAAAAGCTGTAAATAAAGATAAAGATGCTATGGATGCTATGGCAATGGCTCAATATATTGCTGGTATGGGATTCTCAAACGTTGGTTTAGGAATTGTTCATTCAATGGCTCATCAATTAGGTGCAGTATATGATACTCCACATGGAGTAGCTAATGCTTTATTATTACCATATATTCTTGAATACAATGGAAAAGTATGTCCTGATAGATTTAGAGCTATGGGAAAAGAATTTGATTTAGATATGGATGGTCTTTCTGATGAAGAAGCTGTTAAAAAAGTTGCAGACGCAGTTAGACAATTAGCTATCAGATTAAATATTCCTCAACATATTAGAGAAATTGGAGGAAAAGAAAAAGATATTCCTATGTTATCTGAAAAAGCTTTAGCTGATCCTTGTACTCCTGGTAATCCAAGAGAAACTTCTTTAAAAGACTTTGAAGAATTATTTAAAATTGCATTTTAAAAAGATGTTTAACATCTTTTTTTTTTTTTAATTATTAGCACTTTCTATTGACAAGTGCTAATAATAGAACTATTATATTTATAGATTGAAAGTTAAAGGAAGATGGTTATGAAAAAGAAACAATTTAAAACTGAATCTAAAAAGATTTTAGACATGATGATAAACTCTGTTTATTCTAATAGAGAAATATTTTTAAGAGAATTAATATCTAATGCAAGTGATGCAATTGATAAGTTATATTATAAATCTTTAACTGATAATTCAGTTAAATTAGATAAAGATGATTTTAAAATTAAAATTGATTTAAATAAAGATAATAGAACTATTGTTATTACTGATAATGGTATTGGTATGACAGAAGAAGAATTAGATAATAATTTAGGTATTATTGCCAAAAGTGGTTCTTCTTTATTTAAAGAAATTAACGATAAACATGAAGATATAAATATTATTGGTCAATTTGGTGTTGGATTTTACTCAGCATTTATGATTGCTAAAGAAATTAAAGTTATTTCTAAAGCATTTGGTTCTAATGAAGCTTTTTCTTGGGTAAGTAATGGAGCTGATGGCTATTCTATTGAAAAGACTGATAAAGAATCTTTTGGTACTGAAATTACTTTATATTTGAAAGATAATACTGATACTGATAATTATGATGAATTCTTAGAACAAAATAGAATTATGGGTATTATTAGAAAATATTCTGATTATATTAAATATCCTATTAATATGGACATTACAAAAAAAGATGACGATGATAAAGATGTTACTAGTGAAGAAACTGTTAATAGTATGATTCCTATTTGGAAGAGAAATGCCAGTGATGTTAATGATGAAGAATATAATAATTATTATTCTGATAAGTTCTTTGATTATGAAACTCCTATAAAAGTTTTACATAATAAAGTTGAAGGACAAGTTAGTTATAATTCATTATTATTTATTCCTTCTCATGCACCTTACGATTATTACACTAAGGAATATGAAAAAGGATTACAATTATATACTAATGGTGTTCTAATTATGGACAAGTGTTCCGATTTATTACCAGATTATTTTAGTTTTGTTAAAGGTTTAGTAGATACTGAGGATATTTCATTAAATATATCTAGAGAAATGTTACAACAAGATAGATCATTAAAAGTTATTGCTAAATCATTAGAAGGTAAAATTAAATCTGCTTTAGAAAATATGATTACTGAAGATAGAGATAAATATGAAAAATTTTTTGATGCTTTTGGAATGCAATTAAAATATGGAGTATATGGTTTCTATGGTATGAATAATGAAGCTTTAAAAGATTTATTAATGTTCTATAGTTCAAAAGATAAAAAACGTGTTACTTTAAAAGAATACGTTGAAAATATGAAAGATGGACAAGATAAAATTTATTATGCTTCTGGAGAAAGCTTAGATAGAATTGATATGCTTCCTAGTGTTGAAAGATTTAAAGATAAAGATTATGAAGTATTATATTTATGTGATTATGTAGATGAATTTACTATTCAGGCTTTAATGGATTATGAAGGTAAAAAGTTTGCTAATGTAAGTAGTGAATCTACTGATTTAGATACAGAAGAAGAAAAAGAAGAGTTAAAAAAAGTAAATGAAAATGCTAAAGATTTATTATCATTTATGAATGATAGTATTGATGAAGTTAAAAGCGTTAGATTTACAAATAAGTTAAAAAATCATCCAGTATGTTTAAGTACTGAAGGTGCAATTTCTTTTGAAATGGAAAAAGTTCTAAATCAAATGCCTACTGGTGAAACTTATAAAGCTGATATTGTATTAGAAATAAATGAAAATCATCCTATTGCTGATAAGATTAGAGATTTATATGAAAATGATAAGGATGCTTTAATTAATTATTCTAAAATCTTATATAATCAAGCAAGATTAATTGAAGGTTTAAGTGTTGAAAATCCAACTGAATTAACTAATTTAATTTGTGATATGTTAAGTAAATAAGATAGTTTTTATACTATCTTTTTTTTGTTATAATATTTTTAGGTGATTAATATGAAAGCTTTAACAGTTAAACAACCTTGGGCTAGTTTAATTATAAATGGTTATAAAAAGTATGAATTTAGAAGTTGGAAAACTAAGTATAGAGGTAAATTATATATACATGCTGGAAAATCTAGTGAAAAGGAACCTATGCAAAGCGTTAAAGATTATGGTTTAGTATATGATTATGGTTGTATTATTGGTGAAGTTGATTTAATTGATTGTATTTTAGTTGATGAAGATTTTAATAATGAACTTATTTCTATTAATCCGTTGGTTTATGGTAGAAGTAATCATGTTGGATATTATGCTTGGAAATTAGATAATGTTGTTATTTATAAAGAACCTATTTATATGAATGGTCAATTAGGTTTATGGAATGTTGATATAGACAAGAGATAATCTTGTCTTTTTATTAATATTTATATATAATACTTTTAATTAAAAAGGAGTTTATTATGAGTCATATTTTAAAACAAAAAGAACGTGGATCATTAGTTATTATTAGTGGTCCTTCAGGTGCAGGTAAAGGTACTTGTATTAAAAAGTATTTGGAATCACATGATAATGTTTGGTTAAGTATTTCTTGTACTTCAAGAGATATTAGACCTGGTGATGTTCCAAATGAATCTTATTATTTTTTAACTAGAGAAGAATTTGAGAAAAAGATTGAGAATAACGAATTATTAGAGTATGCAGAATATAATGGAAATTATTATGGTACTCCAAAAGAATATATTGAATCTAAATTACAAAACGGATTTGATGTTTTATTAGAAATTGAAGTTCAAGGTGCTTTAAAAGTTAAGAGTTTAGTACCTGAAGCTATTTGTATTTTTATAATGCCACCAAGCATGAAAGAATTAAGAAAAAGACTTGTTGGTAGAGGTACTGATTCTAAAGAAAAAATATTAGGTAGATTTAAAACTGCTTATAAAGAGATTAATGAAGTAACTAGTTATAACTATGTTGTTGTTAATGATGAAGTTGATAATGCAGTTAAAAAGATTGATTCTATTCTTGTTGCTGAAAAATGTAATGTTAGTAGAATAGAACAATTATTTTTAGGTAATGAAGAAGAAGAAATTCATGAATTATTAGTTGATGATAAAGTATTTGTAAATGAAGATGTTAAAATATAATCATTGCTAGGGGAGTTTATGGTATCATATATATAATAGGAGATATGATATTATGGAATTGTTTAATAAAATAAAGAGTAAAATTTCTAGTGTTAAAAAGAAATATAATGATTTTAAAACAATTGGTGCAGGTAAAACTATGTTCTATGGTAGATATAGAAGAGTTGAATTTGCTAAAAAAGTTTTAGTAATTTTTACTGCTGTTTTATTATTAGTTCTAGCTATTGCATTTCTTTCTAAAAAAGTTATTGGTAGAGTTGATACTAATGTTGAGTTTGCTTATTTAAAACAATATTTTAAAGGAAACGGATATTCTTGTCAGACTATTGAAAAAGATGGTGGTAATTGTTTTAAAGAAAGTGAAACAGGATCAGTTTATTTTACTAGATATGATGAAGGTTTTTATTATTTAATAAAAACTGATAATTATGAATTATATTTTAGACATATAGTTAATACTTATAATGATATTACATTTTCTACTACAGATACTGCTTTAGCGGGTTATAAGAGTAAGACATATTCTTGTTATACTGATGATGGTATTACTGGTAAATTAGAAGAATGTATTACTAAGAATGGTATTAAACTTGATTCTGAAACTTATATTGGAGTAGTAAATGAATATATTAATAAATTAAATGAAATAATAGATGCTTCAGGTTATAGAAGAGATTCTTTACTTGATGATTATTATTGGATTAAGAAATAAAAAAAGAAGACATTAAAGTAAAATAACATCTCAAGAAAGTGAGGTGTTATTTTTATGAGAAAACATTATGATGACAATTTAAAAAATAATGTATTATCAGTTTACTTAAATAATATAGGTGGAGTAAGAATGCTGGTATGCATTACTCAAATAAGAAACTTTGTACAACAATAATATTACATCCCTACAAGAATACCAAAAACTTGTAGAAGAATGGATATTATTTACAACACAAAAAGAATAAAATCAAAAAAGCATTAGAATTTCTCTAACGCTTCTTTTTTTATTGTGAACTTTTTGGGGTTCACTTCAATTCATCATCTTTTTTAGTTTTCTTTTTATTCTTTTCGTTAGAAGTTTTTGCTTCTTTTATTTTTCCATTTCTTTTTATTTTTTCTTCTTTAGTTGTTTTAATTGCTTTTATATCTTGTTCAGGTTCTTTATCTTCTATTATTTCTTCTATGATAACTGAAGCTGATTTTGTTTCATTTTTCTTATAGAATATAAAACCTATAATTTCTACGATTGAATATATTATCATTATTAAACCTACGGTTGATAATATTACATTTTCAGTAATTATTGTATATACACCAATTAGTATTAATGCGATTGATACTATTGTAACTGATATTGCTCTTTTATCTTTGAATCCTAATCCAATAGCAGTCATTAATCTAATAATTCCTGTAAATAATATATATCCACCAATAATGTATCTAATTACATTTTCTACAACATCATGACATAGAATGAATATTACTGAAACTATTACTAATAATATTCCTATCATTAGATATGTTCTATTTTCGCTTCCTTTGCTATTTTCTCTAGCATATAGTATTATGTTTACTAATCCTATAACAGCTATTATTATTCCTAATCCTACTGCAATTATATCTAATACTTCCTCTGCTTTAGTAAATAATAGTCCACCAATACATAAGCTAATGATTGAACTTATCAGAGATGAATGATTAGAATAATCTTTTATTTTTATTTCCATTTTCTCTACCTCCGTTGTTAGGTTAATTATACAACAATGCACAAAATTAAACAATAAAGTTGTATAAAGTGAATTATATTTGTGTTATAATAATAGTGAATAATAGGGAGGATGTATATATGATAGATTTTGATTCTGCTTTAGAATTAATGCGTAAATATGGTTATAGTTCTACATCTGTACATCCTTTTATCTATAAAAAGGGTGATACTTTGGGTATTTGTTACTCTTATATAGATGAAAACTATGGTATTCTTGAACGTGTTAAATTCTTCGATAGTTTAGAAGTTATGGAAGAATTTTTAAAAAAAATTACTTGGGTTAAAACTAATGGTAAAGCTAATAACGTTAGAATGATTTTAGATAATTATGAGACTGTTGATCCTAAGGTTATATTTTTAAGAAATGAAAAAATAATGGTTAAAGGAGAAATGGAAGATATTGAAGGCTTTGAAGCAAGAGCTGCTGCACAAGCTAAAATGGATGAAGTTTCTAAAGTTATTTTACAAGCAGGTAATTTATTACTTGTATACGATGATTTAAAAACAAGACAAATTGATTATTATAGTTCTGTAATTAAATTAAGAAATGAAGTTAGACAAAAATATTTTGATTTACAAACTATGGTTGATGATTATAATGGTGTAAAAACTAACAAAGAAGTTAAGTTTTTACCTGATGTTAGTGATACAAGTGGTATTAACCTTATGATGG
Organism: Bacilli bacterium; assembly: GCA_016296185.1. Taxonomy (GTDB): domain Bacteria; phylum Bacillota_I; class Bacilli_A; order RF39; family UBA660; genus Coprovivens. Next base: position 40,480 of record JAEDJT010000005.1, on the reverse strand, counting down.
AAGTATCTGCAAAAGATAGATATAATCAATATAAAAATTCTCATCCAACTATGGAAGAAGCTAAAACATTTGTTAAAGATGTTTGGGATTTAAATTCCAACTTAGAGTCAAATATAAATTATTATGAAAAACAAGCTGAAGAAAATAAAATTAGAAATGAAGAACGTGTTGTTGATGCTAAGTTAGAATATATGAAAAATCTTCAAGCTAAAGGTAAAACTTTATTTAAAGAAGATTTAGGTAAAGCGTTTAGACAAATTAATGCTGATTGTAAGAAAAATTCTGTTGAGTTATCTAATAATTTTATTCAAGAAAAGATTGCTAATGCTACTAAAAAATATTCTTATTATGACGAATTAGATTTTACAAAGATTTCTGATTATTTAAGAGAATCAATTCAAAATACTAACTATGGTGATTTAGCTATTAAATATGCTAAAAAAGATCCTTCTAAAATGGCTGAAGAAAAGCCAACTGTTAAATTACCACTTAATGAGATTGCTTCTCATTTAACATTAGAATATAATGAAAAACTTAATGAATCAGAACAAGCTGTCTTAACTTTATATAATTCTAAATATAGAAAGTTATTTGATTTAATTCTTGCTATTAAAGATTTTAATAAAAAATCAATTACTGAAATTATTAAAATTCTTAATGATAATAAAGATTTTTCTAAAATAAAAACTGAATGTTTTGATATTATTCAAAAAAGATTAATTCTTCCTGTTAATATGGAAGTGAAAAATAAGTATTTTAAAAATATTAATTTTGATTCTTTTGAAATGTTTATCAAATCAATTGTTACTGAATTAAGAAGAATGAAAGCTATTAATAATAAAATGTTATTAAATAGTGATATAAATTTATATTTCCATATTGAAAATATAGATTTAATCAGTAGTAAATATTTCTTATCATTAACTAATGATATTAATGGTGTTATTAGTCAAATAAATGATTCTAATGATTTAATTGCTTTAACATTATTAAAGCAGGATGTTCCTGTATTATATTCTCCTTATACTATTGATTTTGGGGATTTATATAATAAAGATAATATGGAAATCAAAGTTTCTGGTATTACTATATTTGAATTACTAGTTGATGTTGGGGATGTTTTAGTTAATGTAGATGATAATACTACTAAAGTTGTTAAATATTCATCAAGACCTAGAACTATTGGTAATGTTTCTGTAGTAGATAATGTATTAATGGATGGTCAAAACGTATTTTGTAAGTTAGCTTTAGTTAATAATTTAGCTAATAAAACTGAAGATGATTCTTTTGTTGAAGAAGTGGTTGAAGAACCTGTAGTTAATACTCCTCAAGTTAGTCCTGCTGTTACTGAGCCAGTTGTTCCAGTAGAACCAGTTGCTCCTGTAGCTCCTGTAGCTCCTGTAGAGCCATATGTTCCTGTGGTACCTGTAGAAGAAGTAGTTGTAGAACCTGATATTGAAGTTTCTCCAGTTGTTACAGAACAATCTAAAATAAATATTGAACCAATTGCTCAAGAAGAAATTGTTAAACCAGTTGAACCTGTTTCAAGTGATCAAACAATTGATAATTCTTCAAATTTTGAAGAAAAGAAAGATGAAGAAAATAAAGTTGTTGTACCAGTTGAATTAGATAATAAAGATGAAAATATTGAAAACAAAGATATTCCAGTTTCATCATCTTTAGATGATAGTAAACAAAATGTTGGAATGTTAGCTTCAATGTTAGAAAATAAGGTTCAAACAGAGGATGCTAAATCAACTCCAACTCCTGTTGATAATCTAATGAATGGTTTACAAAAACAAGTTGCTGATTTATCTAACAAAAAAGAAGAACCTGTTAAAGAAGTTGTTGAAGAAGTAAAAGAAGATAAAGTTGTTGATGATATTTCTTTCTTAAATGATATAATGGGTAATATGAATGAAGAAAAAGAAGAAGTTAAAGAAGAATCTAAAGAAGAGACAGTTGAAACTTCAACTGAAGATAATAAAGATTCTGATGATATGCAATTCTTAAAAGATTTATTAGGATAGGTGATAATTATGTTAAAAATGTTAAGTGAGTTTGGAGATAATTTAAAAAAATATTTAAATGTAATTTTTAAATTAAATTTTGGTGAATTATTTGTTTATGTATTAGAGTTACTTTTAACTTTTGTTGTAGCAATTATTACATATTATCCTGTTAAATTATTTAAAGATTTATTTTCTAGTATTTTATCATTATGTGGTATTTATTCAGGTATTATATATAATATATTAGATGTTTTAGCTAATATTGGAACTATAATTTGTTTTATATTAACTTTTATATATTGTTTTAATATTAGATATTCTGAATTAAAACAAAGTGAAAAAGAAAAGAAAATAAAAAAATCTAAAGAAATCGATGATATTGATTTACCAAGTATGAAGAAATAAGCAGTATTGCTTATTTTTTTACTAATACTTGTCAAATTAAAAAAAATATGTTATTTTTAATAGCGGAATTTTTAAAGAAATGGTGAAGTGATATGGACAAAATTATTAATATAGCTGTTGTTGCCCACGTTGATGCAGGTAAAAGTACTTTAGTAGATGCTTTACTTAATCAAAATGGTGTATTTAGAGCTAACGAAGAAGTTGCAGAATGTGTAATGGATAGTAATGATATCGAAAGAGAAAGAGGTATCACAATTTATTCAAAAAACTGTGCAATTAGATACAAAGATTATAAAATTAATATAGTTGATACTCCAGGACATGCAGATTTCTCATCTGAAGTTGAACGTATTATGAAAACAGTTGATACTGTAATATTATTAGTTGATGCATCTGAAGGACCAATGCCTCAAACAAGATTCGTTTTAAATAAGGCATTAGAACAAAATTTAAGACCAATTTTATTCATTAATAAAATTGATAAAAAAGATGCTAGACCTCAAGAAGTTGTTGATATGACATTTGATTTATTTATGGAATTAAATGCTAATGATGAACAATTAGATTTCCCAATAGTTTATGGTACTGCTAGAGATGGTATTGCTAAATTATCTTTAGATGATGATAGTAGTGATATTTCTCCTTTATTAGAAACTGTTTTAAAACAATGTACTGCTTATGAAGGTAATGAGAATGATCCGTTACAAATGCAAGTAAGTTCATTAGATTATGATTCATTTATTGGTAGATTAGGTATTGGACGTGTTTCTAAAGGTTGCATTAAAAATGGTCAAACAGTTGCTGTTGCTAAAAATGATGGAACTAAAACATCATTCAGAATTTCTAAATTATTTGTTGAAGAAGGTATCAGAAGAGTAGAAAAGGATATTGCTTATTATGGTGATATTGTTACTTTTGCTGGATGTCCTGATATTTCAATTGGTGATACTATTTGTGATAAAGATCATGTAGAAGCTATGGATCCAATCGTTATCGAAAAACCTACATTAAGTATGAATTTCTTAGTTAACTCTTCACCATTTGCTGGGAAAGATAAAGCTAGTAAGTTCTTAACTAGTAGACATATTAAAGATAGATTAGAAAAAGAATTAGAAACTAACGTTGGTCTTGAAGTTGAAGAACTTCCTGGATCTGACGGATATAAAGTTTCTGGTAGAGGTGAATTACACTTATCTATTCTTCTTGAAAATATGAGAAGAGAAGGTTATGAATTATGTGTTTCTAAACCTCAAGTTTTATTCCAAGAAATTGATGGTAAAAAATGTGAACCATTTGAAAAAGTTATTGTTAACTGTCCAAATGAATATAGTGGTACAATAATTAATGATTTACAAGAAAGAAAAGCTATGCTTGAAATTATGACTAATGATGAAAATGATTATGTTCATTTAGAATTTAGTGCTCCTACAAGAGGATTAATTGGTTATAGAAGTTCTTTCATTACTAATACTAAAGGTGAAGGTGTTATGATTCGTTCATTCGATTCTTATAAACCATATGCTGGTGAATTAACATCTCGTAAAAATGGTGTATTAGTTTCTATGGAAAATGGTAAAACATTAGGTTTCTCATTATTTAACTTACAAGATAGAGGAACTTTAATTGTAGGACCTGCTGAAGAAGTATATATTGGTATGGTAGTTGGTATTCATAATAGAGATAATGATTTAAATGTTAATCCATGTAAGAATAAACAATTAACTAATACTCGTGCTTCTGGTTCTGATGATGCTATTGCTTTAGTAAGACCTAAAACATTTACATTAGAAGAAGCATTAGAATTCATTGAAGATGATGAATATGTTGAAGTTACTCCTTCTGCAATTAGAATTAGAAAATCTATTTTAGATCCTAATGAAAGATTTAGAGTTAATAGAAAGTAGTTTAATAACTACTTTTTTTATTGTTTTTAATTCTTATTATGTTTATAATATAAAACCAAAAGTTGGTGGTATTATGATGGAAATTAGAAATTTTACAGAGGAACATTTAACAAAATATGATACTGCTTTTAGATATGTATGTAATGAATTAGATGTTATTGATGGTAAATATTATATTATTGGTAAGGGTGAAGAAGAACAATTACTTTATAGATATGATAATGTTTTTTGTGTTTTTTCAATTGATGAAGAAAATGATACTTGTGTTGATATGTTTACCGTTGATGAAAATTATAAAATGAAGGAATTAGGAACTACTGTTTATGAAGTGACTTTTACTGATCAATATCCTATTTTTTTTGATAGAAAAACTAATCATTCTCATATAGTTACTATATTACAAAGACCTAATAACGAAGTAGATGTAGACGGATATAATGGATTATTATCTTATTTAGAATATAGTCCTGAAAATGATTCTAGAAGTATTATTAATTATCAATATTCTTATAATCCTAATTTAGATAAAATATATGAGTTTAGATTAAAGAATCCTTTTCAATTTGTAATAGAGAAACATGTTTCTAATTTAATTCATAGTAAAAAATATTTTGTTTCAAGAAATTTTGAAGATAATAGTTTTGCTACTGATTTAATGATTATTAAAGATTATGGTTTAACTGAATTTTTACAAAGAGGTAATTTTCATCTAATGAATAATAAAGGTGAAAAAAGATATTATCGAATGTTATGTAAAAGTTTTAATGATTATGCTATAACTTTATTTCCTTTATGTAAGCAACACACTGTTGATGAAATGAATGAATTACTTGTAAAAATTGGACATAATACTAATATTCCTGCATTTATAATTGATTTTTATAATGGCAATTATTCAAAACTTGATGAATATAATGAAATTATTTCTTTAATGAAAAAGATCGAACAAATGGATATTGAACCTGTTACATTAAAATATGAAAGGGGAGATATGAATGATTAAATTAATAAATGGTAATTGTGAAGAAGTATTATCAGAATTAGGAAATGTTGTTAATTATGCTTATGAAAGATTAGGTACTACTGATATTACAGCGTATGCTGCTTTAAATGATGAAAAAAATCTTAATTTAATTTTAAGAGCTAATAATCAATGTATTTATTTGGTTAATGATGGAGAAAAATTGATTTCTTATTATTTTACAATGAATGATGAAAATGAATTGGATTGTTATTTAACTAATGATTATGAAGTATATGTTAGAGAAGATAGTTTAGTATTTGTTGATAGGGAAAATGCTAATCAGCTTAGCGTTAATCTAATAAAAAGAGAAATTAGTGATCCTGAAGGTTTTGATGGCTTTGTTTCTTATGTACAATATAATACAGATAGTGATTTACATGTTGAAATGCAAATACCTCATATGTTTAGAACGGTTAATAATATGCCTCATATTTATACATATAATTTAAATAAAATTGAAAGTATATTTATTGATAAAAAATTTAGTAAAAAGAAACCTATGAAATTTGGCATTCCTATTAATAAAGAATATTTTACTAGATTTGAATTAGATTTTGATACTATTGGTTATTCAGAACAAAAATATAAAGATATTTTATTAAAAGGCTCTTTTGATGATGGTAGATCTGTTGTTAGATATTATAGAATTAAGTTAATTGATTTAGATGGAAATTATGTTACATTTTTTCCATTAGGTATTGATTATACTGAAGAAGAAATATTAAATAGAGTAGCTGGTTATGGTTTTTCTAAGACTGTTCCAGATTCTATTATAGAAATATATAATGGTAATGATTCTATTTTTGAAGAGATAAAAGAAATTTGTTCTCAAATTAAGCAAGTTGAAGATAAAAAAGTAGTTGATTATAAATTAATTATGCAAATTATCCCTGATAATAAAGAATAAAATTGATTTTTTAGATTTTAATGATATACTTATTTAAGAAAAAGGAGTGGTTGTAATGCGTGAATTTACAGATCAAGAATTAATTAGAAGAGAAAAAGCAGAACATATCAGAGAATTAGGTTTAGATCCATTTGGACATAAATTTGAAAGAACTGCATTTGCTGCTGAATTAAAAGATAAATATAAAGATGTTGAACATGATGCTTTTGAAAATATGGATGATACTGCTACAGTTGCTGGTAGAATTATGTTTATTAGAAAAATGGGTAAAGCTTCATTCTTTAGTATTAAAGATAAAACAGGACCTATTCAAGTTTATATTTCTATAAATGATATAGGTGAAGAAGCTTATACATTATTTAAAACAGCTGATATTGGTGATATAGTTGGTGTTCATGGTAAAGTTATGAAAACTCAAACTGGTGAAGTAACTATTAAGTGTTTAGAATATACACATTTAACTAAAGCTTTAAGACCATTACCTGAAAAGTTCCATGGATTAACAGATATAGAAGAAAGATATAGAAGACGTTATGTTGATTTAATTATGAATGATGAATCAAAAAAGGTTGCATTCATGAGACCAAAAATTATTAGAGCTATTCAAAATTATTTAGATGGTCAAGGTTTCGTTGAAGTTGAAACTCCAATTTTAACAACATTATTAACTGGTGCTTCTGCTAGACCTTTCGTTACTCATCATAATACTCAAGATTTAGATATGTATTTACGTATAGCTTTAGAGTTAAATCTTAAGAGATTATTAGTTGGTGGTATGGAAGCTGTTTACGAAATTGGTAGAACATTTAGAAATGAAGGAATGGACCCTCAACATAATCCAGAATTTACTTTAATGGAAGTTTATCAAGCTTATTCAGATTTAGAAGGTATGATGAATTTAACTGAAGGTATGTATAAATTTATAGCTGAAACTGTTTGTGGAAAAACTGTATTTAATTATTTAGGAAATGAAATTGATTTAGGAAAACCATTTAAAAGAGTTAGTATGACAGATGCAATTAAGGATGTTACAGGAATTGACTTTAAGAAAGAGATGACTGTAGAAGAAGCTTTAAAATTAGCTGAAGAACATCAAATTGAAGTTCAAGATCATGAAAAATCTGTTGGTCATATTATTAATTTATTCTTTGAAAAATATGTTGAAGAAACTTTAATTCAACCTACATTCTTATATGGACATCCAATTGAGATTTCTCCATTAACTAAAAAGAATCCTGAAGATCCAAGATTTGTTGATAGATTTGAATTATTTATTTCTGGAAAAGAATGTGCAAATGCATATACTGAATTAAATGATCCAATTGATCAATTAGAAAGATTTGAAGCTCAATTAGCTGAAAAAGAATTAGGAAATGATGAAGCTAATGATATCGACATGGATTTCATTGAAGCATTAGAATATGGTATGCCACCTGCAGGTGGAATTGGTTATGGTATTGATAGATTAGTAATGTTATTTACTGAACAAGAATCAATTCGTGATGTATTATTATTCCCAACAATGAAAGAAAGAAAATAAGATAAAGGAAACTTTATCTTTTTTTTGGGATTTTATGTAGGATTTCTTGAGTTTTATAAGTTAATTTGTGTTATAATCAATTTATGGGAGGTTAAAGTATGAAGAAAAATGATAAAATTGTTATCCTTGTCATTATAGGCATGATAATGTGTGTATTAAGTTGGGTAGTTTCTACGGGAGCTTTTGATTCTGGGAAATTTGTTGCTACAGAATTAACTAAAGCTGGTATATTTGATTATTTTTTAGTTTTATATTATAGCTTTTATTATAAATGTAGTGAAATATTCTACTTAATAGTATTAGGTGGAACATATGGTGTTTTATCTCAAACAAAATCTTATAGAAAGTTAGTTAGTAAAACAGCAAGTTTAATTAGTAAAAAAGAAATAATTGCTATGTGTGTTGTTACATTATTAATGGGTATTTGGGTATCATTTGTTAATACTATTTTACCAACATTAATTTTTGTACCATTTATTATCACTGTTTTTTTAAAACGTGGTAAAGATAAATTAACAGCAGCTAGTGCTGGTTTAGGTGGTTATTTTATTGGTCTTATCGGACAAACAGTTGGAACATATGGTTTAGTTCAATTCTCAGATTTAGTTGGTATTACAGTTAAAGATGGTATTGGTGCTAAAATTGCTATGTTTGTTGTTGCTTATATTTTATTTAATTTATTTGCTATTCTACATATGAAGAAAAACAATAAACTAGTAAATGATACTAAATCAGATCCATTTACTACTGAAAAATTAGATGAAAGTAATAAAGCTAAAAAAACTCATATATGGCCAATTGCTGTTATATTTATAGTTACATTTATTATTTCTGTATTAGCATATATTTCATGGGATACTAGTTTTGGTATTAATGCAATTCAAGATGGTTATACTAAAATTAAAGATGGAGTATTAATGGATGTATTAGGTTCATTTAATGCATTCGGATATTGGTCAGATACTTTACCAATGGCATTTATTTTATTAACTATTGCTATTATTGTTTCATTAATTGATAGAGTTAGTATTAATGACTTTATGGGAAATTTTGCTGATGGTATTAGAAAATCAGGAAAAGCAATATTAGGATATGTATTTGCATTATCTATATTTATTGTTTCATATTTCTTTGATTGGCCAATTGCATTATTGTCATTCATATTAAATGATGGAACATTTAATGTTATTTCTATTGTAGTATTAGGTATTTGTGCTGCGTTCTTCTATGTTGATCCAGATTATGTTGGATATCAATTAGGAACTCATTTATCAATAGTTCATGCAAGTTCTATTACTAAATCAATAGTTATGTTAAAAATGAGTATGGGCTTAGCTACAGTATTTGTTCCTTCAAGTGCTATTCTAATTTATATTTTATCTTATTTAGATATTCCTTATAAAGAATGGATTAAATATATTTGGAAGTTTGTTTTAGCGACTGCAATAGCAATTATTGTTATTGGTTCAATTTTATTATAAAAAGAAGTTTATACTTCTTTTTTTTATTTAATACTTTTTTTAATTGTGCTAAAATAAAATCATTGAAACAAATGGAAGGTGATAATATGAAATTATTTAATACTGTTAGTGGCAAAATTGATGAATTTAAACCAAATAAAGATGGAGTTATAAATATGTATGTTTGTGGACCTACTGTTTATAGTTATGCTCATGTAGGTAATATGTGTCCTGTTATTATCTTCGATATGGTTTATAGATATTTTAAATATAGAGGTTATAAAGTAAATTATGCTAGTAATTTTACTGATGTAGATGACAAGATTATTAAAGCTGCTAAAGAAGCTGGAGTTACTGAAAAAGAATTAACTGATAAATTTATTAAAATTTATATAGATGATGTTAAAGCATTAAATTGTTTAGATATTGATTATAGACCAAGAGTTACTGAAACTATGGATGAAATAATTCAATTTATTAAAGATTTAATGGATAAAGGTTATGCATATCAAAATGGTGATGACGTATATTTTAGAGTTAATTCTGTTAAAGAATATGGTGAAATTAGTAAACAAGAATTAGGTAATCTTGATTATGGAAATAGAATAGATGTTTCTGATAATAAAGAAAATCCATATGATTTTGTTTTATGGAAAAAAACTAAAGAAGGTATTACTTGGGATTCACCATTTGGAAAGGGTCGTCCTGGATGGCATACTGAATGTGTTGTTATGATTAATAAGATATTTGGTAATAATATAGATATACATGGTGGTGGAGTTGATTTGAAATTCCCACATCATGAAAATGAACAAGCTCAAAATAGAGCGTTAAATGGTTGTGAATTAGCTAACTATTGGATGCATAATGGTCATGTTATGGTTAATGGTGTTAAAATGAGTAAGAGTTTAGGTAACTTTATTTTAGCTCATGATTTATTAGAAAAATATCCTGCTAATGTTATTAGATTAGCTGTTCTTAAAAATAATTATAGATTGCCTTTTGATTTAACTGATACTTTATTTGCTGATGCTGGTTCAATTAATGATAAAGTTGCTAATGCTTTAAAACAAGCTAATTTAGAAATACAATTAAAAGATCTTAAAGTTGGAAATATTACTTCAGATGATAAAATTAACGAAATTATGGATGAAGATTTTAATACATCAAATTTAATAACTTATTTATTAGATTTAGTTAAAGAATTAAATCAAAAAATTCGTCAAAAAGTAGATTTTGTTAATGTATATGATAAGATTCAATTAATTAATTATATTTTAGGTTTAGAATATGATTTTGTAACTTTATCTAATGATGATAAAGAAACTTACAATAAATGGTTAGAATATCGTAATAATAAAGATTTTGATAATGCTGACAAAATGAGAAATATTTTAATAGAAAGAAATATTATTTAATAACACATAATTAACAATTATGTTTTGATTTATAAAGAGGTGTTTATTATGGATTATATTGTAATCTATTTATTAATTTTACTTATTCCATTAATTGCTCAAATAAATATTAATAATACATATAGTAAATTTAGAGGTATTAAAAATGGTAAAGGAATTACTGGATTTGAAGTTGCAAGAGAAATACTTGATAAAAATGGATTATCTACTATGTATGTAGTAGAAACTAAAGGTAATTTAACAGATCATTATGATCCTACTCAAAAAGTTATTAGATTATCTTCTGATGTTTTTCATGGTAATTCAATTGCAGCAGTAGCTGTTGCAGCACATGAATGTGGTCATGCTATTCAAGATAAAGAAGATTATAGTTGGTATAAAATTAGAGCTAGTTTAGTTCCTATTGTTAATTTTGTTACTTATGCTGCTTATATTTTCTTTGCAATAAGTGTTATTTTACAACTTGCTGATTTAATAGGCTTATCTATTGTTTTAGTATCATGTAGTTTACTATTTCAAGTTGTTACTTTACCTGTTGAATTTGATGCAAGTAAAAGAGGTTTAGCTAAATTAGAAGAATATGGTCTTATTGAAGGAGATGAAGAAAGTGGTGCTAGTTCTGTTTTAAGAGCAGCTGCATTAACTTATGTTGCATCATTATTATCATCTATTTTAAATTTAATAAGATTAATTATGGTTTATGATGATAGAAGAAAATAATGTAAACAAAGATAAATAATATAGTTTATCTTTGTTTTTTTAATGGTATAATTTTATTAAGAATAGGAGTGTGTTTATGAATCCTGAATTTCAAAATAATCAAAACAATCAATATGATCCAAAAAATCCAAGTAATAATTATAATCCTTTTGAAGATAATAAAGTAGATAAGGAGTACGAAAAGAAATGGCGTACTTGGAATAATTTTAAACCTCAAGAAACTCCAGTTAATAAATTCTATGGTGTAGATGTTAATGATAAAGAAGCTGTTAAAAGAGAATTTAAAAGATTAAAAAGACAACATGCTTTAGTTACATTTATTACAGTTATTATTCTTGGTGTTATGGGGTTATTTGCTTTTGAATTATATAGAGTAAATATTTTAGAACAACATCCTATTTTAGCAATTAAGAAAAGAGTAGATAATGGTTATTTATATCGTGGTATAGGATATGAATCTTTATATTGTGATGATGGAACAAAATATGTTATGAATAGTGCTTATGCATCATGTAATGATAATGGCGTTACTAAATATGATGGTGTTATTCTTAAATCATTTAAAGAATATGCTAAAGAAAATAATATGATGGACGAATCTAAGTTACTTACTTTATCTATTGAAAGTTATGAATTTGATGAAACTACTACTGAAACATATACTGATTTAAATACTGGTGAAAAAGTTACTAATGAATATAATTATTATTTAGTACAATTTAATTATTCTTGTTCAAATGACTCTCATTTATGTATTAATTTTGGTAGAGAGTTTAAAGATTATACTGATGCTAAAGTTTATGTAAAAATGAATAAAGATAATAAAGTAGTTAGTGTTGAACATTTTAAAGCCTCTGGTATTTATTATGAAAATTTAAAAGCTGATTTAATACCTAAGGTTAGAGAATATTTTGTTAATACAAATCTTATTCCTGATGATGAAGCTATTAGAACTTTTGGATTAACTATAAAAGAATCATATGGTTATTATAAATATAATGGTACATACTATGGAGATGCTTATGTTGTTTCTATAGAATATACATGTTTAGATAATGGTAATACATGTGTTGATTTTACTAATTATGATGATACAGAAAATTTAACATTTAATATTGCATTATTTATTGACTTAGAAGGTAATGTTTCTACCATTGCTAAGACTATTGTATTTGATAGATAAGACTTTGTAAAAAGTCTTTTTTTATGATATTATTTTAAAAGAATGGAGGAGTATCGGTTATGGCAAATAGCGTTTTAGTGTATAAGAATCATATAACTGTTATTGAATCTTTAATTTGCATAACTTTAGAGTATGCTTCTCTTTTATCTGAATTTTTATCTAATAATATTCAATCTAATTTTACAGAATGTATTAATAGTACTACTGATTCTAAACGTAATAGAATTATTGATAATATTTATTCTAATATTGATAAGTTATCAAAACGTGAAGAGAAAAAAGTATGTGCTAAAGAAATTGTTAAGCTTATTAATGAAGCTTCTGCTAAATTAGATTATTTTAGAAAAGAAAAATATATTGATAATAAGTATATGAAAAAAATTCTTGAAATATTTGATAATAAATCTTTATCTTGTATTTTAACTTTATTATTTGACGAATATGTATTGTTACATAAAACTGTTAAAAAAGAATCAAATAGAAATATTAATAGATCTATAAGTAAAAATGAAATTGAAACTAGTAGAAAAACTTTAGAAAACTTAGTTGATCAAATAAAGAGTAAAAAATCTTTTTTAGATAATTATAATAATAGTGATTTAGAAATTGAATTGCCTAAAGTTAAAAAGATTGAACCAAAGATTAATCCTGATATTAATGTAAGAAGTTTAGTTATGTTACATGATGGTAGAAAATATATGTATTTTAATATTGAAAAGATTGGTACTAATAAATATAGATTTGATATTGATTCTTTTAGTGCTGAAGAAGATTTATATTTAAAAGCATTAATTGAAAATAGAAATGAAGTATTTAGTGAAATGATTTTATTAGATAATGAAGTTACATTAGCTCCCTTCGAAAAACGTAGAATGCAATTTATTCAAAATATGTATGATATGGAGAGAGGGCTTGAAAAGTTAAATAATAAAAGTATTGATATTACTACTACTTTAGATAAATACTATCAATATGCTAAATCTATTGTTGATAATTATTATTTACAAATTATGAACGAGGATAGTGATATAAATGCTTTAAATACTTTAATGCATTTTACTAGAATATCTTATGGTGCTAGTAGACAATATGAAAATTATAAAAAAGTTTCTAGTAAATTTTTAGAAAAGTATAATAAAGTTCCTAGTTATGTTACTAAAGAGTTATTAATTAATTCTTATACTTTAAAATCTAAAATTGATTATAGTGAATTTAGACATATATCTAATGTTATTCCAAGTGATGAAGATATTATTAAGATATTAAATAGAAGACTTATAAATGAAGTATCTAGTAATATTTTAAAATATATTAGTGATATAAGTTTTTATATAGATAGAGTTTCTGTTTATATGAATGTTGATGATTTAGTTAATTTATATTTAAATGCTAGAAATTCTTTAAATAGAAATGGCTTAAAGAATCCTAGTGTTAATGAAAAAGATTTTGTTAAGTTACAAAGAAAAATATGTGAAGTTATTTGTAGAAAATTAGGAAATGTTTATGGTAATTTAAATGACTATAGAGATGAGCTATTTAAAATATGTAATGAAGTATTACACGAAGGACCTTTATTTGTTGTAGATAGATTTGAAGTGTTATCTGATGAATATAAGCATAAGAAGAAAATTGAAGATGATTATAAAAAGATTGCTTATAGAAAATATGAATCTGATATTAGTGAATGGAATAAAGGTAATTCTTTAGATAAATTTATTAGTAAATATGATAAGTAGGTGAATATATGAATATTGATCAAATTATTAATTCTTATAGAAAACTTAGTGTTGATGATAAGCGAAAAGAAAATATAGATAATTTAAAATTATTAATAACTGTATTTGAAACAGTATGTGATAAGAATAAAATTAAATATGATAGATCTAAATATAGAGATTATTTGAATAAGTCAAAATTTATTATTGAGGATGAATATTTAGAAGGTTTATTTATATATATTGATTATTTGAAAGAATTATGTGGATGTTATTTAGAAAAAGAATCCTAGATTCTTTTTTTATATGTTTTTAATCGATTTAAGAGGTTTTATTTTTATTTTTATGTATTTGTATGTTTTTGCTATAATTCTTTGCTATAGATTTATAATTATTAGATATTTGTATATTGTTATATATGAATATATAATAATTTTTAGGTGATTAATATGAAATTTAAAGGAAGCGTAACAGGTTTTAAAAGAGTAGCAGTTTGTTTAGGTGCTGGTGTTTTGGTTTTAAATATGTATCGTATGCCAGCTATTAGACCTGAAAGATTTGAATTAAAAAGAAGTACTGTTTCTTTTGAAAAGAATAAAGGTATGAAAAAATCTTTAAAACCTAAAAATAATGGTATGAATAATTATTATTATAGTCAAAGAGGTACTGTTAGACATAATTAGAATGATTTATCATTCTTTTTTTTATATTATGGTGTATTATATTGTTAGTTAAGGAGGAATTATATGTTTGATTTAGTTAGTAAATATGAACCAAGTGGTGATCAACCAGAAGCTATTAAAGAATTAGTTGAAGGTATTAAGTCTGGTAAAAAAGAACAAGTATTATTAGGTGCTACTGGTACTGGTAAAACTTTTACTATTGCTAATGTTATTAAAGAAGTTAATAAACCTACTTTAGTATTAGCTCATAATAAAACTCTTGCTGGTCAATTATATAGTGAATTTAAAGAATTATTTCCTAATAATCATGTTGAGTATTTTGTTTCTTATTATGATTATTATCAACCAGAAGCATATGTTCCTCAAAGTGATACATATATTGAAAAGGATTCTTCTATTAATGATGAAATAGATGAATTAAGACATGGAGCTACTAGTGCTTTAATAAATAATAAAGATGTTATTGTTGTTGCTTCTGTATCTTGTATTTATGGTATTGGTGAAAAAGAATCATATGAAAAAATGATGTTAATTGTTAATGTTGGAGATAATATTAGAAGAAATGATATTATTAATCGTTTAGTTGATATGACATATGAAAGAAATGATATTGATTTTCATAGAGGTACTTTTAGAGTTAGAGGAGATTCTATTGATATAATTCCTGTTAATGAAAAAAGTAATGGTATTAGAATAGAATTATTTGGTGATGAAGTTGATAGAATATGTACTTTTGATCCTTTAACTGGTGCAATTATTGAAAATAAGAAAACTATTAGTGTTTTCCCTGCTAGTCATTTTGTTACTAGTCCAGATAAAATGGAAGAAGCTATTAGAAGAATAGAAGCTGAATTAGCTGAAAGATTAGAAGTATTAAAAGCTAATAATAAATTGATTGAAGAACAAAGATTAAGAGAAAGAACAAACTATGATTTAGAAATGTTAAAAGAGACTGGTTTTTGTAGTGGAGTAGAAAACTATTCTAGACATTTAGCTCTACGTGGTGAAGGTGAAACTCCATGTTGTTTAATAGATTTCTTTCCAGATGATTTTTTATTAGTTGTAGATGAATCTCATGTTACATTACCTCAAGTTAGAGGAATGTATAATGGAGATAGAATGAGAAAACAAACTTTAGTAGATTATGGTTTTAGATTACCTAGTGCTTTAGATAATAGACCATTAAAATATGATGAATTTGAGAGTAAGATAAATCAAGCTATATATATATCTGCAACTCCAGGTGATTATGAGCTTGAAAAAGTTAATCAACATTGTGTTGAACAAATCATTAGACCTACTGGTTTATTGGACCCTACTATTGAAGTTAAACCTTCTGAAGGTCAAATTGATGATGTTTTAGAACAAATTAATATTCGTAAAGAAAAAGGTGAAAGAGTTTTAATTACGACATTAACAATTCGTATGGCAGAAGAGTTAACAAATTATTTAAAAGATTTAGGAATAAAAGTTGCATATCTTCATAGTGAAGTTAAAACTTTAGATAGATTAAAAATTATTCAAGAATTAAGAATGGGTAAATATGATGTATTAGTAGGTATTAATTTACTAAGAGAAGGTTTAGATATTCCTGAAGTAAGTTTAATTTGTATTATGGATGCTGATAAGCAAGGTTTCTTACGTAGTACTAGAAGTTTAATTCAAACTATAGGTAGAGCTGCTCGTAATGAAAATGGTCATGTAATAATGTATGGAGATAGTATTAGTGATTCTATGGAGGAAGCTATAAGTGAAACTAATAGAAGACGTAAGATTCAAGAAGAATATAATATTAAGCATGGTATTGTTCCTCATACTGTTATTAAAGATATTAGACAAGTTGTTAGTAATACTCCTGATGTTGATGATAAAACAGGTGAAGTTCAAGTTAAGATGTCTAAAAAGGAAAAAGCTGAACTTATTGTTTCTATTGAAAATCAAATGAAGGAAGCTGCTAAGAATCTTGATTTTGAAAGAGCTATGGAATTAAGAGATATACTATTTGAATTAAAAAGTGAATAAAAGATAGATTTTCTATCTTTTTTTGGTTGCAATCTTTTTTAGTTATGTTATACTTATATCTTGGTAAAAAGAGGTGTGTTATATGGAAACAGTTTTTATTTTTGGACATAAAATCCCTGATACTGATAGTGTTTGTTCAAGTATTAGTTTAGCTTATTTAAAAAATAAGTTAGGAGTTAAAGCAAAACCAAGAGTGTTAGGATCTTTAAATAAAGAAACTAAATTTGTTTTAGATTATTTTAATGTACCTGAACCTTCATTCTTGAATGATGTTAAAGTTCAAATTAGAAATATGAAATATAATAAAACAGCTATGATTAATGAAAAAGAATCTATTTATACTTCATATATGAAATTAACTGAATTAGGATGTACTGGTTTACCTTTAGTAGATGATGAAGAAAAATTAAAAGGTTATGTTAATGTTAAAAGTATTTCTAGATATTTAATTGAAGATAATGGATATACATTAAAAACTAGTTACAATAATATTCTTAAAACTTTAAATGCTAAAGAAATTTTAAGATTTGATGAAGAAATAGAAGGTAATATATTAGCTGCTGCTTATAAGAGTGAAACATTCCTTACTAGCGTTAAATTAAAAACAGATGATATTTTAATTGTTGGTGATAGATTTAAAATTATGGATTATGCTATTTCTAGTAAGATTAAATTACTAGTTATAGTTAATAATAATACTTTACCTGCTGATTTAATGGAAGCTGCTAAAGTAAATAAAGTTAATGTTATTAGCGTTCCATTAGGAACTTATAAATGTTCTAATATGATTAGATTATGTAATTACGTAAGTATGATTAATGTTAATATTAATCCTGTAACATTTACTAATTATGATTATAGAACTGATTTCTTGGCTATTAGTAGTAAATTAGGACATACAAACTATCCAATAGTAGATGTTCAAAATAAATGTTTAGGTATGATGCAATTAGTTGATGCAAGTAATTTTGATAAATTAAATGTTATCTTAGTTGATCATAATAATCCTGTACAAAGTGTTGATGGTTTAGAAGAAGCTAATATTATTGAAGTAATAGATCATCATAATTTAAGTGATTTAGGTACTAATATTCCTATTAATTTTAGAAGTATGCCAGTTGGTTGTACTTGTACAATTATTTATATTTTATATCAAGAAAATAATGTTGAAATTCCAAAAGATATGGCAGGTTTAATGTTATCAGCTATTTTATCTGATACATTATTATTACAATCTCCTACAACAACTGATAGAGATAAAGAAACTGCTAAAGTATTAGCTGAAATTGCTGGAGTAGATATTAATGAATATGGTATGAAGATGTTAAAAGCAGCTAGTTCAGTTAAAGGTATGTCAGTTGATGAAATGTTAGATGCTGATATTAAATCATTTAATTGTAATGATGTTAATTTCACTATTGGTCAATTATTAACTTTAGATTTTGAAGAAGTTGCTAGGTTAGAAAAAGAAATAGTTGAAGAATTAAATAGTAGAACTAAGATTGATAATAAATTAGCATTATTCTTTGTTACAGATGCTGTTAAAAAAGGTTCTTATATGTTCTATAATGAAGATGGGGCTAAATTATTAGAAGAAATTTATGGCTTAGAAAATATTAAACAAGGAATTTATATAGATGGATTTGTATCTCGTAAGAAGCAAGTTCTTCCACCTATACTTGAATATTTTGAAAGAAGAGGTTAATCCTCTTTTTTTGTGATACAATAATAATAGGTGATGATATGAAAGCGTTAGTGACTGGTGCAAGTAATGGTATAGGTAAGGATATTGCTATTTATTTAGGCAAGTTAGGATATGATGTTATTTTAGTTTCTAGAGATGAAAAAAAATTAAATGAAGTAGCTAAACAAATTGAAACAAATACTAAAATTATTCCTATGGATTTATCTGTAAGAGATAATTCTTTTAAACTATATGATATGTTAAAGGATGAAAAAATAGATTTTCTTGTTAATAATGCAGGTTTTGGTTTGTTTGGTAATTCTTGGGAAACTGATTTAGGAAGAGAATTAAAAATGCTTGATTTAAATGTTTATTCATTACATATTTTAACTAAGTTATTTTTACAAGATATGGTTAAAAGAAATAGTGGACGTATTTTAAATGTTGCTAGTATGGCTGGTTTTTTTGCAGGACCTAAGTTAAATACTTATTATGCTACTAAGAATTATGTAACAAAATGGACGATGGGTATTTATGAAGAATTAAGAAAAGCTAAAAAGAATGTACATATAAGTTGTTTATGTCCAGGACCAGTTGATACTAATTTCAATAAAGTTGCTGGTGGAGAATTCACTGTTAAAGCATTAAGTAGTGATTATGTTGCTAAATATGCTGTTGATAAAGCTTTAAAGAATAAGTTAATAATAATACCAGGATTTGTTACTAAGTTAGCTGTATTCTTTAATAGATTTATAAGTTATAAGTTTTCATTAAAAATAGTTTATACTATGCAAGATAAAAAGAGTAAAGGTGTGTAATTATGTTTGGTAATTTATTAAAAAATTTCCCAGCTCAATATATTTATGCTGGTTATTGTGTAAGAAAAAGTAATGCTGTTTTAACAACTGCAGTTGATCATAAAATGTTGTATGATGTATTTGTTTATACTTATCTTGATAATTTTTTATCTTTCTTTTTATTAATGGATGATGGAACTTATAAAAAAGCTGATACTGGTGAACATCTTAATGAGATATCTGGTGAAGATTTAGTTAGTAGACATATATTTAGAGGTGGATATTATGATACTTCACAATTAGAACAATATGATAAAGATCAAATAGTTGGTGTTTTTGGACTAAGACCAATTAAAGAACTAATGATTCAAGTTGACGAAATGGAAAAAGCAGCTGGTAATAATGATATGAGTGTTAGAGCTATGTTTGACGAAAAAAATGCATATACTGGTATCGAAGTTAACAGTATTATTAATCGTTTTAATAAAGCATTAGGTTGGAGAAAAGATCAAATAACTATTCCTGCAATTAAAATTGATTTAAATGATACTTATGAAAGTGTTATTGGAGATGAAATGGATTTCTTTGATTTTATGTCTGAAGAATCTAGTGATGATATTGTAAAAAAATTAAAAGAATTGGCTGATAATATAGACGGTGTAGGTAATTTAAAAGATCCAAATTATGTTGTGGAAAAGAAAGAAAAAGTTGAAGAAGTAACTGAAAAAGAGAACGTTTAGTTCTTTTTCTTTTTTACATTTACAACGAACAAATGTGTGGTATAATGTTTCTAGGTGTTTTTATGTTTAAAAAAATATATGTTGAAATAACTAATAACTGCAATTTAAATTGTAGTTTTTGTAACGGAAATAAAAGAGATAAATTATTTATAGATATAGAGTCTTTTAATAATTTATTAGATAAATTAGAAGGTTATACAAAATATTTATATTTTCATGTAATGGGAGAACCTTTATTACATCCTAAAATCAATGAATTAATTGATTTAGCAAGTAAAAGATATTTTGTTAATATAACTAGTAATGGTTATTTGATTGATAGAATAGCTAATAATTCTAATATTAGACAAATTAATCTTTCATTGCATAGTTTCGATGAAAAATATAATAAATCTTTAGATGATTATTTAAATAATATTTTTGATAGTGTTGATAGATTAGTTTCTAATAATACTTATGTTAAATATAGATTATGGGTTAATAGTGTTTATAGAGATTCTATTATTGATAAATTAAATAATAAATATAATGTTATTATTGATGATCAAAAAGAATTGAAATTAGCTAATAACATTTATTTTGAAGTAGAAGAAGAATTTATATGGCCTAATTTAGATAATGATTATTATACTGAAATTGGATCATGTATGGGTTGTAGAACTCATATTGGTGTTTTGGTTGATGGAACTGTTGTTCCTTGTTGTTTAGATAGTAATGGAATTATTAATCTTGGTAATATTTACAAAGATAATTTAAGTGATATAATAAATGGCGATCTTTTTCAAACAATTAAAAATGGTTTCTTAAATAATAAGAAATGTCATGAATTGTGTAGAAGATGTAACTTTTATGATTTGAGGAGGTAGCCATATGTTTAAAGGGTATAAAGCATTCAATAGTGATAAGACTAATAGATATGGTTTTCCCTTTGAATCAGGTAATACATATAGTGTTGATGGTGAAATAAAATTTGGTAATGAGGGCAATGGTTATCATTTATGTACATCTATATCTGATGTTTTTAGATATGTAGATGCTGATTCTGTTGATAATTATGTAATTGCTGAAGTATATGGTTTTGGTGATTATAAACAATTTGATGATGATTATGAAGGTTATTATGATATGTATTCTGTAAGACATTTATATATTAAGAAGTTTTTAACAAGAGATGAAGTATTTGAAATTATAAAAAAATTACATGAATGGCAAATTATGAAGATTATTAAAACTTCTAAATTATTACCAAATGAAATCGAATATATAAAAGATAAATATAAATCTAATGTAAGTATTATTTGTGCTCTATTATATTATCAGTTAGATTAAAAAGATATTTATGAAAGATATTATGGTAGTAGAGATATAGGATTTATAAATAATGAACTATCTTTAAGGAAGGTGAAGAAAGATGGACAAAATAATTGTTAAAGGTGCAAGAGAAAATAATTTAAAAAATGTTGATTTAGAAATACCTAAAAATTCATTAGTTGTTATGACTGGTGTTTCTGGTTCAGGTAAAAGTAGTTTAGCTTTTGATACAATTTATGCTGAAGGTCAAAGAAGATATGTAGAAAGTTTATCTAGTTATGCTAGACAATTTTTAGGTGGAACAAGTAAACCTGATGTTGATAGTATTGAAGGTTTAAGTCCTAGTATTTCTATAGATCAAAAAAGTACTAATAATAATCCTAGAAGTACAGTTGGTACAGTTACTGAAATATATGATTATTTAAGATTATTATTTGCACGTATTGGTGTTCCTCATTGTCCAAATCATCATGAACCTATTAAAGCTCAAAGTATTGAAGAAATGACTAATAAAATAATGAATTTTGATGAAGGTACAAAAATTGAAATAATGTCTCCGGTTTGTAGAGGTGAAAAAGGTGCTCATCAATCATTATTAGAAGAATTAAGAAAAAAAGGATATTCAAGAGTTAGAATTAATGGTGAAGTTAAAGATTTATCAGAAGATATTCAACTAGAAAAAAATAAAAAAGATTTTATAGAAGTAGTTGTTGATAGAGTTGTTGTAAGAGCTGAAGAAAGAAGTAGAATTTTTGAATCTATTGAACAAGCTACTAAGTTATCAGATGGTTTAGCTTTATTTAATGTTATTGGTGGAGAAGAAATAATTATGAGTGAAAACTATGCTTGTATTCATTGTAATTATTCTATGCCAAGATTAGAAACTAGAATGTTCTCATTTAATTCACCGTTTGGTGCTTGTTCTGAATGTAATGGTTTAGGAGTTAAGAAAAAAATATCTATAGATTTAATAATTCCTGATGATACTAAGTCTATTAGAGATGGTGCTATTAAAGGAATTAGTGAAGATCAAAATGTTGTATTTACTGAAGTTGAAACAGTTGCTAGACATTATGATATAGATTTAGATTGCCCTATTAAAGATATTCCTAAGAAAAAGTTAGATTATATTTTATATGGATCAGTTGAACCATTAGAATTTAATTATTATTCTAGAAATGGAAATACTAGAACTAAAACAGATTTTTATGAAGGTATTATAAATAATTTTGAAAGAAGATATATTGAAACTAGTTCTGGGTGGATTAGAGAATGGCTAGAAGGATTTATGATTGAACAAGAATGTCCTTCTTGTCATGGTACTAGATTAAAAAATGAAATTTTAAATGTATTTATTAATAAAAAGAATATTTATGATATGACAGCTTTAAGTATTGCTGAGTTATATAATTTTATTAATAATTTAAAGCTTAGTGAAGAACATAAACAAATAAGTGAATTATTAGTAAAAGAAATTAGTAATAGATTAGAATTTTTAAATAATGTTGGCTTAGGATATATTACTTTAGACAGAGCAGCTGGTACTTTATCTGGTGGTGAAGCACAACGTATTAGATTAGCTACACAAATAGGTAGTAAATTGAGTGGTGTTTTATATGTTTTAGATGAACCAAGTATTGGATTACATCAAAGAGATAATGAAAAGTTAATTCAATCAATGAAAGAAATGAGAGATTTAGGAAATACATTAATTGTTGTAGAACATGATACTGATACAATGATGAATGCAGATTATTTAGTTGATGTTGGTCCTGGTGCTGGTACTGATGGTGGTTATATTATGGCTGCAGGTACTCCTAGTGAAGTTATGAAAAATCCAAATTCTTTAACTGGAAAATATTTAATTGGCGAAGAAAAAATTGAAGTTCCTAAGAAGAGAAGAAAAGGTAATGGTAACTTTATTGAAGTTAAAGGTGCAACTGAACATAACTTAAAAAATATTAATGTTAAATTTCCATTAGGTGAATTAGTAGTTGTTACTGGAGTTTCTGGTAGTGGTAAGTCTACTTTAGTAAATGATATTTTATTTAATGCTTTAACTAAAAAAGTCTATAACTCAAAAGTTGTTGTAGGTAAATGCAAAGAAGTTAAAGGTTTAGAACACATTGATAAGGTTGTTCATATTACTCAAGATCCTATTGGTAGAACTCCTAGAAGTAATCCCGCTACATATGTTGGAGTGTTTGATGATATTAGAGATGTTTTTGCTAATATGAAAGAAGCAAAGATGAGAGGTTATGGTAAGAATAGGTTCTCTTTCAATGTTAAAGGCGGACGTTGTGAAGCTTGTTGGGGAGATGGTGTTAAGAAAATAGAAATGAATTTCTTACCAGATGTATATGTTCCTTGTGAAGTATGTAAAGGTACTAGATTTAATAAAGAAACATTGGATGTTAAATTTAAAGATAAAACTATTAGTGATGTATTAAATATGAGAGTTAGTGAAGCAATTGAATTCTTTGATAATATTCCTAAAGTAAAAAATAAATTACAAGTAATGATGGATGTAGGTTTATCATATATTCAATTAGGTCAATCAGCACCAACATTATCTGGTGGTGAAGCTGGTAGAGTTAAGTTAGCTAAAGAATTACAAAAGAAAGCAACGGGTAAAAGTGTATTTATATTAGATGAACCTACTACTGGATTACATATTCATGATATAAAAAAATTATTAGTTATATTACAACGTATTGTTGATAATGGTGATACTGTAGTTGTAATTGAACATAACTTAGATGTTATTAAAGTAGCTGATCATATAATTGATTTAGGGCCTGAAGGTGGTAATGGAGGAGGTACTATTGTTGCAACTGGTACTCCTGAACAAATATCTAAAGTTTCTGAAAGTTATACTGGTCAATGGTTAAAGAAATATTTATAGGAGTTGGTTAATATGACAGAAGCAGTTTTAGATATAAAAAAAATGAACACTGATAAACCTTTTGTAAAAAGATTAGAAATGGAATATAAGGATATGAATTATATTATTATCAATCTTGAAGCTAAGGTTATAGATGTTAATGGAGATCTTTGGGAATATAGTATAGATGATGAAATGAATAAGAATATTCAATCTCTTATTTGGGATTATGAAAATTTAGACGAGTTTGATTATTGGCCAGATAAGACTAAAGATCATGCTCCAATGAGCCCAATGTGGAGAATTGCTTGGTATGATGAATTTGATAATTATTATCATAAAAGTGGTGCTACTAAGTATCCTGAAAAGTTTGAAGAATTAATTAATATCTTAAAAAAATTAAAGTAGTATTATTTACTACTTTTTTTTGTTATAATACATTTTATTAAGGAGTGATATTTATGGATAATAAAGTTGCTTTTACTGTATTTGGATTTGGTGTTAAGTATTATTCTATTATGATACTTATTGGTATTATAATTGGTTTTACTATAGCGGAATTATATGGAAGAAAAAAAGGTTATCCAAAAGATACAATATTTGATTTAGGTTTTTATTGTGTAATCTTTGGTATATTAGGTGCGAGATTATATTTTGTTTTATTTAATTTAAATACCATACATAGTTTTTTTGAGATATTCGCTGTTTGGGAAGGTGGTATGGCAATACATGGAGGAATAATAGCTGGATTAATTACTACTATTGTGTTTTGTAAAAAACGAAATATAAATATATTAGAGATGACTGATTTAATTGTTGTTTCTTTAATAATTGCTCAAGCTATAGGTAGATGGGGTAACTTCTTTAATGGTGAACTATATGGTGCTAAAGTTGATCCTGATGTGTTAAGATCTTATAAAATAATTCCTGAATTTGTTATAAAAGGAATGAACATAAAGCATTTAGGTATTTATTATCAACCTTTATTTTATTATGAAAGTTTATGGAATTTATTAGGATTTATTATTTTATTGTCTGTTAGAAAAATATTTAAGGATTTAAAATCAGGGCAATTAACTTGTATATATATGATGTGGTATGGTGTAGGTAGATTTTTATTAGAACCTTTAAGAAATCCTTCATTTATATTAACTGTTGGAAATAGTATTAGAGTATCACAAGTTGTTTCTGGTTTATTACTTGGTGTTGGTTTAATATTATTTATAGCATTATTCTTTATAGATTTATTTAAAAAAGATGAAACTAAATAAAAGAGCAATTAGCTCTTTTTTGCATGTTTAAAAAAAAGTGGTATAATATCAAAAGTTTTTAAAGGGGACATTTTTTATATATTTATATAATGTTATTTTTATAAAAAATGTGTTAAATTATTGGTGGTGATTAGTATGTATGAAAATCCTTTAGTAATGGCATACATGGGTGATACTATTTATGAGCAATATATAAGAGAATTTTTAATTCGTAGTGGTGTTGTTAAAATAGGTGATTTACAAAAAAGAAGTTTAGATTATGTAAGTGCTAAAAGTCAAAGAAGACATCTTGAAAGATTAGAAAATGCTAATTTTTTAACAGAAGAAGAGTTAGATATTGTTAGATGGGGTAGAAATGCTAAAGGTGCTAAAACTAAACATGCTGATATTGTAACTTATAGATTAGCTACTGGTTTAGAAGCTTTAATTGGAAAGTTATATTTTGATAATAAAAATGAACGTATAAAAGAAATAATGGAATTTATAATAGGAGAAGAATAATGAAAGTATTTGGAAAAAATGTATTTAATGAATTAAGAGATAATGTTAAAACAATTAAAAAAGTTTATTTAGCTAAGAATTTTAATGATAAAGAAATAATTAAATTTATTCAAGATAATAAAATTCAATATTCAACAATGGATATTAAAAAAATGGATGGTATGGTTGAAGGTAAACATCAAGGTATCATAATTATTATTGATGAATATGAATATTGTGATTATAAAGGAATGTTTAATGATAATGTAGTTGTTATGTTAGATCATTTAGAAGATCCTCATAATTTTGGTGCTATTATTAGAACTTGCGAAGCTGCAGGTATTAAATCAATTATTATTCCTAAAGATAGAAGTGTAAGTGTTACTTCTACTGTTATGAAAACAAGTGCTGGTGCATTAGAACATGTTGATATTGCAATGGTTAATAATTTAGTAAATGTAATTGACGAATTTAAAGATAATGGTTTCTTTGTATATGCTGCTGATATGGATGGTACTAATTATAATAAAGTAAACTATGCTGATAAAGTATTATTAGTAATTGGTAGTGAAGGTAATGGAGTAGGTAGACTTGTTAAGAAAAATTGTGATGAAATATTAGCTATTCCGCAATTTGGACATGTTAATAGTTTAAATGCTTCAGTTGCTGCCGCTATTCTAATTTATGGAATAGTTAATAAATAGGGTGAATAATGAATTATAGTGATGGACAATTAATTAGTATGATTAGAGAGTCCAGTGAAGAAGCTAAAGATTTATTATATGAAAAATACAAATATATTATTGATATAGAAATTAAGAAATATATAACTATGGCTAATATGTTAGGTTATGATTATAATGATTTATATCAAGATGCTTTAGTTGGATTTGCTGATGCTCTTAATTGTTATAGAGATGATAAAGATGCTGCATTACCTAGTTTTATAACTTTGTGTGTTAATAGAAGATTACAAGTTTCTATTATTAAAGCTGGAAGAATTAAAAATAAACTAATTAGTGATGCATTAAGTTTAGATCATCAATATGGTTCTTTATCTACACCTTTAAGAGATATTTTAAGTGATGGTTCGGAGAATGATCCTTTAACTAATATTGTTAAAGATGAAAAGTATGAAGAATTACAATCAAATATTAAAGCACAATTGTCAGATAGTGAGTATCAAGTTTATAGTTTGATGATAAGTGGTTTAAAGTATAATGAGATAGCAATTTTATTAGATAAAACTCCTAAGCAAGTTGATAATACAATACAAAGAATAAAAAATAAGATTAAAGTATTAATAGATAAGGAATAAGTTTGAGGTTAAATCAAACTTTTTTCTTGTATTTATCTAGGTTTTGTGGTATATTTTACTTGAGCACGTAATAGTGTTTTTTTAATACAAAAATTTTAGAGGTGGGCTTATGGCTAAAGAAAAGAAAATTAAAGATGCAACTGTATCTGAAGAAAAAGTTAAAAAAACAAAAAAACAAGCAAAAAAAGTTGAAGAAATAGATGAAGTTACTGAAGTTTCTGAAGTTGAAGATGTTGATGGCTTAGAACTTGATAATACTGAAATTGAAGAAGTAGAAGAAACTAAAAAAGATAAAAAGAATAAAAAAGAAGCTAAAGATTCTAAAAAAGAAGAAAAACCAAAGAAAGAAAAACGTGAAGGATTCTTTACTAAAATGGGTAGAGAATTAAAAAAGGTTGTATGGCCTAAAGCTGGTGATGTATTTAAATATACAATGGCAGTATTAGTTTTCTGTGTAGGTTTATGCTTATTCTTTAAAGGAATGGAATTATTAGCTGCGTTATTGAAGGAGTTGTTATCATAATATGGAAAAAGAATGGTATGTTGTAAACACTTATAGTGGACATGAACAAAAAGTAAAAGAAAAGTTAGAACAAAGAACTGTATCAATGGGTTTCCAAGATAATATCTTTAGAGTTATTATTCCTGAGACTACTGAAGTAGAAGTTAAAGATGGCGTAAAAAAAGAAAAAACTAAAAAAATGTTTCCTGGATATGTTTTAGTTGAAATGATTATGTCTGATGAAGCTTGGTATGTTGTTCGTAATACTCCTGGTGTTACAGGATTTATCGGATCATCTGGACACAAAGCAAAACCAACACCTTTAATGCCTCAAGAAATTGATCGTATTTTAGGAACTATGGGTATGAGTAGAGTTAATATTGAATCTGAAATGCAAGTTGGTTCTAAAGTTACTATCGTTGATGGACCATTTAATGGTATGACTGGTACAGTAGATAATATTGATATTGAAAATAATAGATTAAATGTTTTAATCGACTTATTTGGTCAAGAAACTCCTGTTGAAGTTGAATTATTCCAAGTTAATAAATTACAATAAGAAATGTAAATATTACATTTCTTTTTATTTTGACTTGCATTATTTACTTTTCTGTGTTAGTATCTTAGGTGCAATTATGTATTTTTATATATGTAATTAGCTTAAGTGGGAGGGAAAAATGCGGATTGCCCTAGACCACTTTCGCGAAAAAAATTTTTTAGGAGGTGTTTTTCGTGGCAAAAGAAGTCGTAAAGAAAATCAAATTACAAATCCCTGCTGGAAAAGCTACACCAGCTCCACCAGTTGGAACTGTTTTAGGACCTGCAGGTATCAATTTACAAGAATTTTGTACTAAATTCAATGATGCAACAAGAGATAAAATGGGAGATATAGTTCCTGTTGAAATTAGTTTATATGAAGACAGAACTTTTGATTTCGTTTTAAAAACTGCACCAGCTGCTTTCTTAATTAAGAAATATGCTAAAATTCAAAAGGGTAGTCAAAAAGGTGCTCATGATATCGTTGCTACTATTAGCAAAGAAGATTTAAGAGCAATTGCTGAAAACAAATTACCAGATTTAAATGCTTATGATGTTGAATCTGCAATGAAAATTGTTGAAGGTACTGCTAGAAACATGGGTGTTGCTGTTGAAGGTTTAAATGATGTAGAATTAGCTGAAGAAGCTGCTGAAGCAAAAGCTGAAGAAATTAAAGAAGCTAAAAGAGAAGCTGCTTTAGAAAAATTAGAAGCTGAAGCTAATAAAGCTCATGAAGTTGAAGTAATTAACGAAAAAACTGAAGAACAAGAATAATTAAGTATTATTAAATAAATAAAATCCGCTAATAACCACAATTAGGAGGTAAAATAATGAGAAAATTAGGTAAAAAGTATGTGGAAGCTTCTAAAAAAGTAGATAAACAAAATGTTTACTCTGCAGAAGAAGCAATTAAATTAGTTAAAGAAACTGCTATTACTAAATTTGATAGTACTGTAGAAGTTGCTTTAAACTTAAATCTTGATACTAAAAAAGCTGATCAACAATTAAGAGGATCTATGGTATTACCTAATGGAACTGGTAAAACTAAAAGAGTATTAGTTATTGCTAAAGGTGCTGCTGCTGAAGCTGCTAAAGCTGCTGGAGCTGACTTCGTTGGTGATACTGATATGATCGAAAAAATCGAAAAAGAAAACTGGTTCGATTATGATGTAATCGTAGCTGCTCCAGATATGATGGCTCAATTAGGAAAAATTGGTCGTGTTTTAGGACCTAAAGGTTTAATGCCAAATCCTAAAACTGGAACTGTAACTATGGAAACTGGTAAAGCAGTTGAAGATATTAAAAAAGGTATGGTTGAATATAAGACTGATTCTTATGGAAACGTTCATACTATAATTGGTAAAGTATCATTTGATGATGCTAAATTAATGGAAAACTTAGCATTTGTTGTTAGCACAATCGTAAAAGCTAAACCAACAGTTGTTAAAGGTAAATTTATTAAAAATATCTCAATTTCTAGTACTATGGGACCTGGTATCAAGGTTGATCAAAATTCTTTTGACAAATAGTAGTTATTAGAATATAATATGAATTGTTAGAAAAAAGCACGAATTCCAAAGACAGCAAGTGCACAAATAAATCTTGCCGAGGAAAGTCTTAATACAACATTATTTTTTGATGTGATTTAAGCTTTCCCGGGAGGAAGGCTTTTTTATATATCCTATAAGGAGGGAAAAAATGGCAAGCGCAAAAATATTAGAAAACAAAAAAGCTATCGTTAACGAAATCCAAGATTTAGTTAAAAATAGTGAATCAGTTCTTGTATTTACTTACCAAGGTTTAACTGTTGCTGATTTAAGTGATTTAAGAATTAAATTACATAATGATGATAGTGAAGTTAAAATTTACAAAAACACTTTAGTAAAAAGAGCTTTAGATGAATTAAATATTGAACTTGAACCAAGTTTATTAGAAGGACCTAATGCTTTTGTATTTGGTAAGAATTTATTAGAACCAATCAAAATTTTATCTGATTATGTAAAAGAACATGATAAAGCTAAAATTAAAGTAGGTATTATCAGTGGTGCTCCTGCAGATCTAGATACAATTAAAGAATACGCATCAATCCCATCAAGAGAAGGCTTATTAACTATGTTAGCTGGTGGAATGATACAATATGTTAAAGATTTATCTATTTGTTTAAATCTTTATGCAGAAGAAAAAGAAGAAAATTAATTTTGAAATAAAGAAAGGAAAATGATTAATATGGCAAAATTAACAAGAGAAGAATTTATTAGTGCTTTAAAAGAAATGACTATTCTTGAAGTAAAAGATTTAGTTGACGCAATGAAAGAAGAATTTGGTGTAGATCCAAGTGCTGTAGCTGTAGCTGCTGCTCCTGCTGCTGGTGCTGCTGCTGAAGATAATGCTGCTAAAACTGTAGTATTAAAAGATGCTGGAGCTACTAAAATGGCTGTAATCAAATTATTAAAAGAAATTACAGGTTTAGGATTAGTTGAAGCTAAAGGATTAGCTGACAATGGTGGAAATGTTAAAGAAAACGTTCCTGCTGCTGAAGCTGAACAAATTAAAGCACAATTAGAAGAAGCTGGCGCAACTGTAGAATTAGCTTAATTGCTAACTAGTTGCAATAACTTAAGAAATAAAGATAACTTATTGTTATCTTTTTTTATTTCTTTAAAATTATTTTATTTTGTACTATAATTATAAGTGCTATGGAGGTGTATATATGAAACTAGGTAATCATGGTTGGGGATATAGAAAAATGATTATGTATAGTTGTGCTATATTTTGTTGTTTATTTGTAGCTATGTTTTATATAAACAGATTATATACCGATTTACAAAAATCTGCTAAAAATAACACTAGCAATTCTGTTGTTAATAATGTTGAAGTGGATAATAACGATAATAAAAAAGAAGAAATTGATATCATTGATGAATCTTATTATAAAAATTTAGAGAAAGATTTAGAAAATGCTACAAGAAGATATGTAGAAGCTGGTTATATAGATTCTAATCAAGATTTAACTACTATAACTAGTGATAGATTAATAAATGATGGTTACTTATCTTCATTACTTGATCATAAAGGAAATAAATGTAGTGGTTATAGTAATGTTATTCGTGATGAAATAGGTGTATATAATATATATCCTTATATTTATTGTAGTCATTATAGTTCTGACAATTAGGAGGTTTATTTATGAATGGTAAAAAAGTTGTTGTTACAAAAAAATTTAATATAAAAAAGTTTTTTAAAAAAATAGTTAATAAGGTAAAAAAAATTGTAGTATTAATTATTGATAAATATAAAAGCCTTGATAAACTATATCAAACTATTATCAAAGCGTGGATTATATTATTATTTGTTCTATGTATTTTTTTAATTGTTTTATCTACTAAATCAAAAGATTTAAGTTCTTATTATGAATGGGAAGATTATTTAGAAGCTCAAGCAATATTATATGCTAAAGACAATGATATTGTTGCTCCAGGTAATAAACCTTTAATTATTTCTGATGATGCTTTAGCTATAGAAAATTATATTGATAAAGATGCTCCTAGTAATACATGTTTAAGTTACGTTAAAGTATATTTTTCTTATGATAATGATTCTGAAACTGGTGCAGGAGAATATAAATCAGAAGCTTATATTAATTGTAAAAAGTATACTACTTTAGGTTATAGTGAAAATAAAAAGTAAATCACATTTAAAAATGTGATTTTTTGTTGACAATAATTTAAGTAAATGGTATATTATATGTGCAATTTTAGATGTTGGTTCTACCTAGGTAGAACCTGATTTAAAAGATTATTCGATACACCAGGAAGTGTGTATATGAGAGGAGGACATATATGACTACTATAAATCAATTAGTAAGAAAAAACAGAAAAGATAAGACTAAGAAAAGTAAGAGTCCTGTTTTAAACGTAGGTTTTAATTCAAAAGAAAGAAAAACTACTGTTCAAAATAGTCCACAAAAAAGAGGAGTTTGTACTAAAGTTGGTACTCGTACTCCAAAGAAACCTAACTCAGCTTTAAGAAAATTTGCTCGTGTTAGATTATCAAACGGAAGAGAAGTAGATACTTATATTCCAGGTGAAGGACATAACTTACAAGAACATAGTGTTGTTTTAGTACGTGGTGGCCGTGTTAAAGACTTAATCGGTGTTCGTTATCACATCATTCGTGGTACACTTGATACTCAAGGTGTTGCTAACAGAAAACAAAGTCGTTCTAAATATGGTGCTAAAAAACCAAAAGATTCTAAATAGAATTTAAACAATAATTAAGGAAGGAGATTAAATTATGCGTAAAAGAAGAGCAGTTAAAAGAGATGTATTACCAGATCCAATATACAGTTCTAAAGTAGTTACTAAATTAATCAACCAAATTATGCAAGATGGTAAAAAAGGTACTGCTGAAAGAATTTTATATGAAGCATTTGATATCATAAAAGAAAAAACTGGTGAAGAACCTATTGAAGTTTACTCAAAAGCTTTAGAAAACGTTAAACCATTACTAGAAATCAAATCTAGAAGAGTTGGTGGATCTAACGTTCAAGTTCCTATCGAAGTTACTGATGAAAGATCACAAGCTTTAGCATTACGTTGGATTGTTAACTATGCTAAAACTAGAAATGGTAAAGGTATGGCTATAAATTTAGCTAATGAATTAATGGACGCTGCAAATGGCGTTGGTGGAGCTGTTAAAAAACGTGATGATACTCACAAAATGGCTGAAGCTAATAAAGCATTTGCTCATTATAGATGGTAGGAGAATAAAAATATGGCAAGAGATGTTACAATAGATAAATTAAGAAATATCGGTATCATGGCTCACATCGATGCTGGTAAAACTACAACTACTGAAAGAATTTTATACCTAACTGGTATAACTCATAAAATTGGTGAAACACATGATGGTGAATCTCAAATGGACTGGATGGCACAAGAACAAGAAAGAGGTATCACAATTACTTCTGCTGCTACAACATGCCACTGGAAAGGTTATAGATTAAACATCATCGATACTCCTGGTCACGTAGACTTCACTATTGAAGTTCAAAGATCATTAAGAGTATTAGACGGAGCTGTTGCATTAATCGATGCTCAAGCTGGTGTTGAACCTCAAACTGAAACTGTTTGGAGACAAGCAAACGAATATAAAGTTCCAAGAATGATTTGTGCAAACAAAATGGAAAAAATGGGTGCTGACTTCTATTTCAGTTTAAAAACTATTAAAGATAGATTAGGAGCTAACGCTGCTCCAATCATGTTACCTATCGGAGCTGAAGATCAATTTACTGGATATGTAGATTTAGTAGAAATGAAAGGTTTCGAATATGATGGTACTGATAAGCAAGAATTAAAAGAAATTGAAATTCCTGCTGATATGAAAGATAAAGCTGAAGAATACAGAACAAAACTTATCGAAGCTGTTGTTGAATTTGATGAAGCTTTAATGGAAAAATATTTAGAAGGTGGAGAATTTACTGTTGCTGAATTAAAAGATGCAATCAGAAAAGCTACTTTAGCTGTTGAATTCTTCCCAGTATTATGTGCTGATGCATTAGGTAATAAAGGCACTCATACATTACTAGATGCTGTTATTGATTATTTACCAGCTCCTACTGATATCGAAGCTATCGATTGTGTAGATAAAAATGGTAATGATGTTAAGAGACATCCAAGTGATAATGAACCATTTACTGCTTTAGCATTTAAAATTATGACAGATCCATTCGTTGGACGTCTATCATTCTTCAGAGTTTATTCTGGTAAATTAACTGCTGGTTCTTATGTTATGAACTCTACTAAGGGTGAAAAAGAAAGAATCGGACGTATTTTACAAATGCATGCTAACCAAAGAAAAGAAATTTCTGAAGTATATGCAGGTGAAATTGCTGCTGCTGTAGGTTTAAAAAATACTACAACTGCTGATACATTATGTGATGAAAAGAATTTCGCTATAATGAAAGGTATGGAATTCCCAGAACCAGTTATCGATATAGCAATTGAACCAAAATCAAAAAATGATCAAGATAAAATGGCATTAGCTATTCAAAAATTAGTTGAAGAAGATCCAACATTAAGAGTAAAAACTGATATTGAAACTGGTCAAACAGTATTATCTGGTATGGGTGAATTACACTTAGACATTATTGTTGATCGTATGAGACGTGAATTCGGTATTGAAGTTAACCAAGGTAGACCACAAGTTGCTTACCGTGAAACTATTACTGTTGCAGCTGATTGTGAAGGTAAATATATCAAACAATCAGGTGGACGTGGACAATATGGTCATGTTTGGGTTAAATTCGAACCAAATCCTGGTAAAGGATATGAATTCGTTGATGCAGTTGTTGGTGGTACTGTTCCTAGAGAATATATTCCAGTAACTGACAAAGGATTACAAGAAGCTATGGCTGGTGGTATGATCGCTGGTTACCCTGTTGTTGATGTTAAATGTACATTATTCGACGGATCTTACCATGATGTAGACTCATCAGAAATGGCATATAAAGTTGCTGCTTCATTAGCATTAAAAGAAGCTGCTAAAAAATGTAAAGCTGTATTACTAGAACCAATAATGAAAGTTGTTGTTGATGTTCCAGAAGAATACATGGGTAACGTTATGGGAGACTTAACTTCTAGACGTGGTAGACCAATGAGTCAAGAATCAATCGGTAACTCATTAAGAATTACTGCAATGGTTCCTCTTTGTGAAATGTTCGGTTACATGACTGACTTAAGATCAAATACTCAAGGTCGTGGTAACTTCCAAATGGAAAAAGATCATTATGAAGAAGTACCAAAATCAATCGCTGATGAAATTATTAAGAAAAACAGCGCTCAATAATAAATAATACTTGAAATTAGTTCAAGCATTAGATAAAATATGTATGTATATATAAAGGAGGAAATTGAAAATGGCAAAAGAAAAATTTGACCGTTCTAAAGCACACGTTAACGTTGGTACTATTGGACACGTAGACCATGGTAAAACAACTACAACTGCTGCTATTACAAAATTATTCGGAACTTTCGTAGATTACGCTGATATCGATAAAGCTCCAGAAGAAAGAGAAAGAGGTATTACTATTAATACTGCTCACGTTGAGTATGAAACTGAAAAACGTCACTATGCTCACGTTGACTGCCCAGGACATGCTGACTACGTAAAAAACATGATTACTGGTGCTGCACAAATGGATGGTGCTATTCTTGTAGTTTCTGCTGCAGATGGACCAATGCCTCAAACTCGTGAACATATCTTACTTGCTAGACAAGTTGGTGTTCCAAAAATCGTTGTTTACTTAAACAAATGTGATCAAGTTGATGATCCAGAATTATTAGACTTAGTTGAAATGGAAGTTAGAGAATTATTAGGAGAATACGGATTTGATACTGAATGTCCAGTTATCAGAGGTTCTGCTTTAAAAGCTCTTGAAGGTGATCCTGAAGCTGAACAATCTATTAGAGATTTAATTGCTGCAGTTGATGAATACATCGATGAACCAGTAAGAGATACTGACAAACCATTCTTAATGTCAATTGAAGACGTATTTACTATTTCAGGACGTGGTACTGTTGTTACAGGACGTGTTGAACGTGGTGAATTAAAAATTAATGACGAAGTTGAAATCGTTGGTTTAAGAGAAACTCAAAAAACTGTTGTTACAGGTATTGAAATGTTCAGAAAATCATTAGATTCAGCTATGGCTGGTGACAATGCTGGTGCATTATTACGTGGTATTTCAAGAGACCAAGTTGAAAGAGGACAAGTTTTAGCTAAACCTGGAACTGTTACTCCACATACAACTTTCAAAGGTTCTGTTTATGTATTAAGTAAAGAAGAAGGTGGAAGACATACTCCATTCTTCGCAAACTACAGACCTCAATTCTATTTCAGAACTACTGATGTTACTGGTGTTATTACATTACCAGAAGGTACTGACATGGTTATGCCTGGTGATAATGTTGACATGACTGTTGAATTAATCGCTCCAGTTGCATTAGAAAACGGTACTAAGTTCTCTATCCGTGAAGGTGGACGTACTGTTGGTGCTGGTGTTGTTTCTGAAATTATT
Organism: Bacilli bacterium; assembly: GCA_016296185.1. Classification (GTDB taxonomy): domain Bacteria; phylum Bacillota_I; class Bacilli_A; order RF39; family UBA660; genus Coprovivens. Next base: position 3,886 of record JAEDJT010000005.1, on the reverse strand, counting down.
AAATAATTGAAGTTTATGACAATTTAAAGAAAAGTGAAGGCTACTTCACTTTTTTTATGTGCTTAAAAATGGTATAATGTTTTTGGGTGATTCTTATGGCGGAAAAAAAATTAAACTCTAAAAATAAATCTGTTAATAAGAATAAGTCTTTATCTACTCTTAGTAATGATGAATTACTAGAACAAATTTTAAATAAGAAGAAGAATAAAAATAGTAAAAATATTAAATCAAAAAAAGCTGTTACTAATAACAAAACTGAAAAATCTAAAAAAGATTTATCTAGTGAAGAATTATTAGAACAAATAATGAATAAAAAAAGAGCTAAAAAGAGTAAAAGTGTTTCAAAGAAAGATCTTCCTAAATTAAAGAAAGATATTGAAAAGAAAAAAATAAATGATACTACAAATGATGAAATACTTGATAAGATTTTAGCTAAAAAGAATGCTAAAAAGAGTAAAACAAAAAAGGTTCAAGATAATGCTTCTAAAACATTAACTGAAATACCTGTTATTGATTTACCTATACTAAAAAAAGTTGATACTCAAAAAACTCAACAAATTGTTGATAAACCTACAGAGAAAACTGATATTATCAAGGAATTGCCTAAAGTTGTAGAAAAGAAAAAAACTAGAAATAAAGTAGTTGTTGATAAAAAGATGTTTCAAATGATTATTTGTATTGTTATTGTAGCAATGATTATTGTAACTGGAGTTTGGTTAGTTAATTACAAAAATTCTTTATATGAAGCAAAAAAAGAATATTTAAAAAATCAAAGTGAAGCTTTAAGAATAGAAGAAGAAAAGTTAAAACTTAAGAAGGAATACGATGATTGTTTAAAATTACCTTATTCTGAATTTGATGAAACGCAAGAAATTATTGATTCTAAAACGAATTTAAATAGTTATTTAAATTCTATGAAGGTTTCTGTTCAATATTTAGATAAGGATTATGGTTTTAATTATAATTATAATTCTGGTAAAGTTTATTATGCTGCTAGTACAATAAAAGCTTTAGATGCTTTATATATTTATACAAAAGCTGCTAAAGGTGAAATAAATCTTGATGATACTTTAGTTTATTCTAAAAAATATAAGAATTCTTCTAGTGCTTTTACTGGTAAATTAAATGTTGGTGAAAAAGTTACTATTAGAGATTTGGTTAAGTATGCTGTTATGGTTTCTGATAACGGATGTCATCAAATGTTAATTGATTATATAGGTTATAGTAATCTTAAAGCTTTTGGTAATAGTTTAGGTGCTACTAAGACTCTTACTGGTAATGATAATTTTGGATATATTAATACTGCTGATGGTATTATTTATATGAAAAATATTGATTTATTTTTTGAAACATATCCTGAGTTAGGTGCAGAGTTAAAATCTTATTTTGTTAATTCTGATGAAAATGGTTTATCTATGGATGGAGTAGAAGCTGCCACTAAATATGGTGAATATGCTCCTATGTTCCATAATATTGGTGTTGTTTATGGTGAGCATCCATATTATGTTTCAATCTTAACTGAAGAGAAAAGTGGAGACTTTGTAGGTAAAGTAAGAAATGTTAATTTAAAAATTAATGACTTACATATGTTATATTATTCTAATAGAATTAAAGTATGTCATTCACGTGTTTATGACAAATAAAAAAGTATTAATTTTTATTAATACTTTTTTCTTTTCTTTTAAACTCTTTTGTTAATACTCCGTTTTGTTCTAAGTTTTTATATAAACCTTCGTTTATTATAAAATCGTATTCTCCAATATATTCAAATGATACAGGGTTCCAATTTAATTTAAATTCATTTAATCCTTTATATGGATTATCTGATGTGAAGTCACCTGTAATTCCATTTAAATCTAGGTAATCATAATCATCTTTGTAATATTCAATTATTTCATTGTGTAAGAAGTAATTTGCATTGAAGAATTTATATTCTTGATCAAATCCACTTATTAATATGCTTACTCTGTTTTTATATTTTATTGTAATTGCTCCAGCTATATATTTTTCTTCATTATTTCTTAAGTATATAGTTACTGCTGATATAGAATCTTTGTATAAAGATAATGTTTTATCTGATTCTAATTTCTTTTTTAGATTTGTACTACTTGGATTTTCCATTACTTCATCTACAAGTTTAAGATTTCTTTGATATTCTTTTTCATATTTTTCTCTTAAGCTTATAAGTGCAATTTCAAAATTTATTTTAACTAAGAATATATCTATTGAATTATTTTTACTAAATGCATTGTAATAATTATAGTAGTGATTTATATTATGATCTTTTTTATTTTTAATAAAATCAAATAGTATTTCTATCTTATCTCTTTTAACTTTTTCAAATGTTAATCCATATTTTTTACATTTGTTTATTTTATTTCTAGCATTTTTAGATATTGTATTTATATTTGTTTCTTTTAGTAATACTATTGAATTAAATTTTGGCAATTTAGTATCGAATTTGTTATTACCTTCTAATTTTCTAAATTTTAATTCTTTTAATGTATTTTCTATTTGCTTATTTTTGTTATATTTTATATGTTTATTTTTAATATCTACTTGTCCAATCGCTATTTCTGGATTTATTTTTATAAATGATATATTTTTACTATGGTATCTTTTCTTTAATAGTTTTGTAAATTCTTTTACTTGATTAAAATCATAATAGTTTACTAAGAATCCTTTTGGAGCATAAGCATATTTATATAGAAAGTTAAATTTCTTTATTATAATTAATGATGCAGCAACTATTTCATTGTTGTTATCTATCATTCCAATTAGTTCATAATCTAATCCTTGTTCAGACATTAACATTCCATAGTTTGAAGTTTGATGATAGCTACCTAATGGATGTTTTTCTGCAAATGCGTCAAATTCGAAAATTGATAATGTTCTTAACTTCATTTTTATGCCCCTTTCTACAAAATAAGAGAGTATTATATCATATTTAAAAATTATTGCAATATATTTGTTTATGATATAAAATTAACAATAGGAAGTGATATAGTATGGATAAGATTATGAATAGATTTTATAGATTGATGAATATAACTGTGTTTATGTATTTGTTCGATATTATGGTAGGTATTTCATTAATTTATTTTACTGATTTTTCTATTAAAGTTTGTTCAGTTTTAGTTGGAACAGTTATTACAGTACATGGTTTATTTAGTTTAATTAGATATTTATATGATGGTTTAGCATCAACAATTTTTAAAGGTGAAATAGTTAATTCTGTTGCAAGTATTGTATTAGGTTTATTTGGAATTTTTTATCCATTTGATACATTATCTTTATTAGGAATTCTTTTTGGTTTATGGTTAACATTCTATGCATTATATAAAATTCATTATTTAATTAAGTTATTTAAAAATAATGATGAAATATATCCTTTAGTTGGATTTATTTGTTTATTAGAAATTATAATGGGTGTTGTAGTAATTATTAATCCATTTTCATCATTTATGTTAGCTACTAAATTAACTGGTTATTTCTTAATTGCAACTTCATTACTAGATGTAATGTATTGCTTGTTATTTAAGAAAAGAGCAAAACAACTATTAAAAATATTTGAATAAGGCTTTAAAAGCCTTATTTTTCTTGATTTATTCAAGGTAATATGTTAAATTATTATGAGAAATGGGAGTGACTTTATGGAAATCGCACTATTAGTAATATCTATATTAATTATAGCTTTAGTTTTATTTCAAAGTAATAAAGCTAGTGATGCAAGTCAAATTATTGGTGGAGGAAATGAAGTATTATTCCAAAATCAAAAAGAACGTGGTTTAGAATTATTTATTACTAGATTAACAGTTGTATTAGGAGTTGCATTTATTGTGATATCTTATATTATGTTTTTACAATAGACCTTATGGTCTTTTTT
>JAEDJT010000030.1 GCA_016296185.1 Bacilli bacterium | reverse complement strand
TTTTTATGTTATTTTATGTAGTAATATTGTAGTAATATTGTAGAAAATATATTGACAATAAAAATAGTTAGTGTTAAATTGTATCTATGAGGTGAGTGTAATGGATAATAAAACAAGTGCTATTAATATCCAAGTAGATAGTGATTTAAAGAAAGATGCAACATTAGTATTAACTGAATTAGGTTTATCAATGAGTTCTGCTATTACTTTATTTTTAAAACAAGTAGTTAAAAGAAATGGTATTCCATTTGAAGTAACTAATACAGCTCCTAATAAAAAAATATTAGATGTATTATGTTCTTTAGTTGTTAAAGATGGAAAAGTATTAATTGCTAAAAGAAATAAAGAAGATCATGTATTTGGTAAATGGGAATTCCCTGGTACTAGAAAAAGTTCGATGGATGATAAGAAAGCTTTAACTGAAGTATTTGAAAAGAATTATGGATTAAAGATTAATGTTAAAGATTATATGACACATAGTATATGTGAATATCCTGGTCATATTGTAGATTTAAAATTATTTGATTGTGATTATGTAGATGGTGAATTTAATTCATTTATTCATTCAGAATATAAATGGGTTAATATTGAAGATTTATTAGATTATGATTTAGCTGATGCAGATGTTATTTTAAGTAAATATTTAATTAAAAAGTATATTGAAGAATCAAGAAATAAGTAGAGGTATTTAAAATGGTAGAGTTAAAAAAATTACAAGAGGATGTATTACAAAATAAAATTAATCATGGTTTTAATATAACAGATATTCCTATGGAATTTTGTTATTTATATGGTGAAGCTGGAGAAGCTTATCAAGCATGGTTAAAGAAAAAAGATGATTTAGGTGAAGAACTTGCAGATGTTGCAATATATCTTTTAGGATTATCTGAAATATTAGGTTATGATTTAGAAAAAGAAATTTTAAATAAAATGGATAAAAATGCTAAGAGAGTTTATAAAACTGAAAACGGTGTTTTGAAGAGGGTTGAAGGTTAATATGAGTAAGAATAAATTAAATATGAGTAGAGAAGAATTAGCTAAATTCTTCTTAAAATATGATGCTAATGAATTAGAAGCATTTAGTTCTATATTTGAATATGTATATGATTATGATATGGATGATGTAATTAAAGTATTCAATGCAATATATAAAATTAAATGTAATGAATATGATGGTGTAGAGACAAGTTTTGTTTTTACTGATTTAAGTAAAAAGAATAATTTATTAAGTAGTAAGGAATTAGAATTTTTAAAAGCTATATTAGATAGTTCAGAATTATGCTTATCTAGTATTAAACATTTTGATGCATCTTCAATTTATAAAAATGTTTCTAAAATAAATGAAGATGTATATGAAGAAATTGATAATAGAGAAAGTAAAAAATTAGTTACACATGTATTTCCTATTGAAGTGTTAGGTAATGGTAGAGAAGAATATTTATCTAAAGAAGCTACATTTATGGGAATGGCAACTTTAATAGCTAATAGAAGTAAAGATCCTAATACACAAGTTGGTGTATGTTATGTAGGTGAAGATGATAGAGTTATATCTATGGGATATAATGGTACTCCTAAAGGATGGGACGATAGTAAATTCCCTTGGGGTAAAGATATGAGTTTAGGTGAAGAAAATACTAAGTATCCTTATGTAGTACATGCTGAAAAAAATGGTATTGCTAACTATGTAGGACCACAAAGTCATTTTATTGGTTCTACTGCTTATGTAACATTATTCCCTTGTCCAGATTGTACTAAAACTATGATACAAGCAGGAGTTAAGAAAATAGTTTATTTATCTAATAAATATAAAGATACTAAAGATGCTTTAATATCTAGAACTATGTTAGAACAATGTGGTGTTGAATATAAATCTTTTGAAGAATTAAATAAAGATAATGTAGAAGAGATAACTGTTCCATTAATGGAAGTAGATAAAGGTGTTATGGTTAAGAAATTAAAAAGAGAGCAATAGCTCTTTTTTTATAAGTTATAATGATAATAGAGTGATAATATGAAAAGTAAGGCATTAAAAATTAATGAAATTATTATGTATGTAATATTTGCTATATTATTATTTTCTTTTATATGTTTTATGATTATTTTTAAATATAAAGGTACTAGTCATAAAATATATAATAATGGAATTAGTAGTTATGAAATAGTTGATTATATAGATGATAAGATAGCTATTTTGGTAGAACCTAAGTTACATGCAAGTAAGTGTGCTGTATCTACTAGTGAATCTAAATATGATTTAGTTTATCAAGAAATAATAGATGGTAAATGTGGTATTTTAATTAATCCTGAACCATATTATGTTTTCTTTATGAATGAAATAGGTATGGTATCTGATGGTGAATTATTAAGTGATTATGTTTATAAAGTTGATATTGATAAGAAATATTATATTCCTTTAAATAGTTCTATTGATACAAGTTCTAAGATTTATAAAGTTGGTGAACCAATAATTAATTTTACTAATACTAATCCTGAATTAGTAACTGTTGATGAAAATGGTCTTGTTAATGGAATTGGAAATGGTATGAGTATTGTTTCACTAGTTATTAATGGTGAAGTATATAATGATTATGAAATATATGTATCAGATAAAATAGTTAATATGCCAACTAGTTTTGATTATAAAAAGTCTTATTTATCTTGTGGTCAATTTAGTGAAGAAGAAGCTAAGTTAGAAGATGAAATATTAGCTTATAGAGTTAGTCAAGCAGGTGATGGTACTAGAGCAGGTGCAGTTGCCGCAGCTAGATTCTTAATTTTAGAATTTCCATATCGTATTAATTATTATTGGGAGAATGGTAGATTACATCCTTCTGGATCAAATTATGTAGATGGTGAAGGTAGATATTATCATAAAGGTTTATATTTATATAAAAGTAAATATGAAGGTATTGTTGCTAAATTATTAGGACCACAAATGTGGGGATGTAAGATGACTAATTTAGAAGAAGATGAACCATTCTTTATTAGAGGTGTTAAATATCCTAATGGTTTAGATTGTAGTGGTTTTGTATCTTGGTCACTTGTTAATGGTGGATTTGATCCAGGTGATAGAGGCGCTGGAGATTCTGCTTATAAATATGAAATGACTGATTTAGGTGATTATCAATATTTAACTTATAGTTTAATTAATTCTGGAAGAATTAAAGTAGGTGATTTAATAAACTTTAGTGGTCATATTGGTATGATTATTGGTATTGATGATAATAATATATATGTTGCTGAGTCATTAAATACATTAGGTGGTGTAGTTGCTAAGACCTATAGTAAGAGTTCTATTACTAAAACATTTAATCATGTTGTATTAATGGATGAATTCTATAAAGAAGATGGAAATCTTACAGATATGTGGTATTAAAATACTTTTATTATGTTATGGGGTGTTTAGGTTATGAATTTACCAAAAATGTTAATGAAGAAAAGGAATTATTTTTTTAATATCTTGCACCATATGATATGACTTTATTAGGAAAACAATTTGGTTAATTTTTTGCTATAATAAGCCCAGGTGATTTTATGAGTAAAATTAATTTATTAAATGAATCTTGTGCTGATCAATACGTAGATGCAGTTGTTAATGCTGCTAATAAGAATTTATGGTCAGGTGGAGGAATATGTGGTGTTATATTTAAGAAAGCTGGATATACTGAATTAGAATTAGAATGTGATAAATATGATGTTCCTTTAAATGATGGAGATGCAGTAATTACTTCTTCATGTAAGATGAAAAATTGTAAGTATATTATTCATGCTGTTGGTCCTAATTTTTATAATACTCCTGAAGCATTTGTTGAATTATATAAAGCTTATTTTAATTCTTTAAAAGTATTAATGAACAATGATTTACATTCTATATCATTTCCATTAATTAGTTCTGGTATATTTGGTGGTAACTTAGATAATCCTGCATTTATATCTGCTTCTCAATGTGTTAAAGCATTTAATAGTTTTAGTGAAATATATCCTGAATATGATATAGATGTATTATTATGTGCATTTACTGAAAAGGAATATATAGAAGCTCAAAAAGCATTCTTAGAACATACAAAAACATTAAAAAAATAATATATAATTTTTTATAAAAAAGATAGTTAATATCTTTTTTTTGTTTTATAATTAATATAGTAGAAAGAGGTGTAGTATGGAGGAACAAAATAATATAGTTACTCCTCAACAACCTGAAACTGTTGTTGAAGAAGTAAAAGCTTCTGAAAAGAAAAAAGGCAATGGTAAGAAAATACTAATTTTCATTCTTTTATTAGTAGTTATTGCTGGTTGTCTAGGTGGTTATTGGTATTTAAACAAAGATAAAAATAAAGAAACTAAAAAAGAAGAAAGCGTAGTAGATGATGTTTTATATCTTGCAGGTGATTATAGATTATCTGGTAATAATTTAGAAAACTTCGATTTATATTTCTTACAATTAGAAGATAATGGTAAAAATCAAGTATATAGTCCATTATCAATAAAATATGCTTTAGCTATGTTAAATGAAGGTACTGATGGAAGATCTCATGAACAAATTGAAGGTTTAATTGGAGATTATCAAGCTAAAAAATATGTTAATAGTAAAAATATGAGTTTAGCTAATGCATTCTTTATTAAAGATTCTTATAAGAGTGAAGTTAGCACAGATTTCATTGATACTTTAAGTAAAAAATATAATGCTAATGTTGTATTTGATTCATTTGGTAAACCAACTACAGTTAATAAATGGATTAGTGATAAAACATTTGGTCAAATTGAAGACTTCTTTGATGATATTAGTGATATGGATTATATTTTAGTTAATTCATTAGCTATTGATATGGAATGGGTTAATAAAATTCAAGCATTATATGAAGAATATTCATTTAGTCCTGATCATGAAGAATTCAATCATTTGGTAAGTGAGTTAGCTTCTGCTGGATATACTGAAGATACATTTAATAATAGTTCTGATAAAGATTATAAATATGTAGAAATTGGTGCTACTGCTAATAGATATGATATTGTTAAAGACTTAGGATATGATAATATTTTCAATACAGTTAGTAAAGAATATCAACAATGGTTAGATGATGGTGTTTGTTCATATGAAGGTATGGAAGAACCATTCCCAAGTACTGAAGAATACATGAAAGATTATATGAAAGAAATTGAAGCTAACTATGGTAAATATGATAGTTCTACAGACTTTAATTTCTATGTAGATGATACTGTTAAAGTATTCTCTAAAGATTTAAGACAATATAATGGTACTACATTACAATATGTTGCTGTTATGCCAAAACAAGAAGAATTATCTTCATATATTAAAAATGTTGATGCTGAACAATTAAATAAATTAATTGATGGTATCAAACCTATTGAATTAGATAGTTTTGAAGAAGGATATGTTACTAAATTAACAGGATTTATCCCAATGTTTAGTTATAATGCTGAATTAGACTTAAAAGCTGATTTAGAAAAAATGGGAATTACTGATGTATTTAATCCTGATAAAGCTGATTTAAGTAAATTAACTAAGAGTAGTTCTTATATTGATACAGCTATTCATAAAGCTAATATTGATTTCTCAAATGATGGTATTAAAGCTGCAGCTACTACTGCATTAGGTGGTAAAGGTGCTGCAAGTTGTGATTTCGATTATTTATATGAAGTACCAGTTAAAGAAATTGATTTATCATTTAATAAACCATTTATTTATTTCGTAAGAGATAAAGAATCTGGTGAAGTATGGTTTATGGGTAGTGTTTATGAACCAAGTAAAGTTAATCATAAATTAGATTACGGCGAAGATTGGTAATTTTAAAAAGTTATCGAAAGATAACTTTTTTTATGTGCTATAATTTATATAGGTGATAGTCATGAAAATAAGAAAATGTACTAATAAAGATGTTCAATTATTAAATAGAAATGTTAATAATATTAAAGAATATTTAGTTGTTGAAAAAGATAAAGAAGTTGTAGGTATTTTTAAATATTATTTTTATGATAAAAGTTATCAAGGTAAAAAAGCAATGTTTATTAATGAAATATATGTTGTAGATGATAATCAAGAAGTTTATGATTTTATTATTAAACATAGTGCTAATATAGCTAGAGATAAAAATAAAAAGAAATTAGTTGTTATGAATGATTATATGATTAAAGATGAAATAGTAATTGAGAAGAAAAATGATTATAGTAATTTAATTGGATTAATAATTTTATTTATTACGATAATAGTTCTATATTATTTTGCAAAATAGTATTATTACTATTTTTTTTTATTTGTTTTTAGTTTATAATAGAGAATATTATCGGGGGGATAACGATGAAATATGCAATTAAACAAAAGAGAGTAAGAATAAATGAAGATATTGATTTTTTATATCCTGTTTCAAATGGTTTAGTACAAGGTGATTTACAACCTGGTGGAGAATACTTTGAAACTAAAGATCAAGTATATACATATGTTACTAATCCTATATTAGATGGAAAATATATTATTACTGATGCTTATTCAATTGAAGAATTAAGAAAAATATATAATTGTGATGAAAAAACATATACTGATGATGAAGTAATTAATTTTTTCTTTATGGATCAAGAAGATAAAGTTTCTATTATTAGAGATGGTGAAAGAGTTACTTCAAGTTTATTTGATATGTTTGAAGATACATTACATGAAAAAGAATTATATCAATATATAGATGGTGAAACTAGTTTAATATTAAATAAAGCAATATGTGAAATATTACTAGGTATGGATAATAAAGAAAAGAATGAATTCATTACTACACATATGGATAGATTAGCTAATTTTGATGAAAGAAGATTAAATAATGGAATTCAATCTATATTAGTTAAAGATGGTCATGTTACTGAGATTACTACTAACATTGCAACAGCTCCTAATATAGCTGTTCCTAAACCTGAAGCTTTAGTTGATGTTGATAAAAGTGGTTTTTCAATGACTGGTTTACTTAATTATTTAAAAGAACGTATTATTGGACATGATAAAGAGTTAGAAAAAATTGCTACTATTTTATATATGAATTATACTTCTACACCTAAATATGGTACTAGATCTATTTTAATACCAGGACCTACAGGTACAGGTAAGACAGCTACTTTTGAAGTTGCATCTAAATATTTTAATATTCCTTTTAGAGATATTAATGCATGTAATTTAGTACCTGAAGGAATTCAAGGTACTACTATTGAAGATATCTTTGAAGGTTTAATTGAAGAATGTAAAAATGATATTGAAAAAGCTCAAAAGTCTATATTAGTATTTGATGAATTTGATAAATTAGGTAAAAATCATTTAGATACTAAAGAATCTGTAGTAGATATATTTTTAAAATTATTAGATGGTTCTGATTTTGTAATTACAAGACAGTTAAAAGCTACTAAAGTTTTTAATACATCTATGGCAAGTAAAATTGGTTTAGGTGCATTTAGTGAAGCTTATACTACAAAACCTAAGTTAATGGGATTTGGTGCTGAAGCAGCTCCTGATCCAGTTTTTGATAAAAAATTATTGGTTGAAAGTGGTTATTTTTCTAAAGAATTGTTAGATAGATTTAGACATTTTATTCCTTATAAAGATTTAACTGAAGAGGATAAAAAAAGAATTATTTTATATTCTAAATTAAGTGTTTATCAATTGGAAAAAGAAAGACTAAAAGAGCAATTTGGTATAGATGTTATTGGTGATGATGATTTTGTAGAAGGTGTATTAGCTTTATTAAGTAAAGAACAACAAAGTATGAGAGATGTAAATAATATTGTTTCTGATTCTTTCCTTGATGCTGAATCAAGTATTTGTCAAGATAAGGAACATATATATCATACTTTAAAATTAACAAGAGATACTGCATCAAAAGGAACTTTTGATTTATCATAAAAAGACAAGAATACTTGTCTTTTTTTTTAGATGTGATAATATATATTTCGCAATTAAAAAAGGGTGATTTTTATGGAATATGAAAATAAAGATATATGTAAAAAATGTGGCGGCTTTTGTTGTAAGAAGAGTGGTTGTGATTATTACGTTAGTGATCTTGATGTTATTAATAAAGAAAATCTATCTAAGTTATTAGATACTGGTAATGTATCAATTGTTGCAGCTATTCAATTTAGTAAATTAAATAATGGTAAAAAATGTTGTACACCATTTTTATATTTGAGAGCTAGAAATGTTGATAGAGATGTTATTGATTTATTTTCTATGAAGAAACAATGTTCAATGTTAACTGATACAGGTTGTATGTATGATATTTCTAAAAGACCTAGTGGGGGTGTTAATTTAATTCCTGGAGAAAATATGAAATGTTCTCCATTATTAGATCCTAGAGTAGAAGTTGCTAAATGGAATGATTATCAAAATATTTTATCTAAATTAGTTAAAAGATATTCTGGTATGAGTGTTGATTCTAGATTTAGATTAGATGTTGAAAATGTATTTTTTGATATATTAACTGAAAATTTTGATGGTGTTTCTCCAATAGAAATAGCAGATATATTAGCTTGTTTTAATGATTTAGTTGAAATATTTCCAGATGAATTTAAGAAAGCTAGAGCTAGAGTAAATAGTAATCCATTAGTACTAAAAAAAAGAAGACAATAGTCTTCTTTTTATTTTCTTAATATTAATTTTTTATATATAAATAACTCTATGTATCCGATTGTTAATGCTGCTATAGCATCTAATGGATAACATACTCCTAAATATAATCTAGCTAATGTAATTATTATTATAAATATTATACATATAGTAGCTAGTAAATTTCTAAGTCCTTTTGAGAATGATGTATGTGCATATATAAAATGTATTAATAAACCTACAGATGCAACTGTTAATAGAATTAAATGACTTGGATAAGTACTTCTAACTCCAGGTATATTAAATATATTTAAGAATAGGTATACAGCATAATAATTAAAAAATATATGAATACCTGATTTATGTTTATTAAATATTATTGCTAGTAATAAACATATTATAAAAATATTTTTAGCATTTACTAAACTACATATATTAGCAAGTATATTGGTTAACATTGGATTTTGAATATAATCAAATGGTGTTTTTAATATTTGATCAATTTGTACTAATATTGGATTATGTAATAATAGTGTTATTACAATTGTTAATAATAAACAAATAACTAATAGTATTAGTTCTGCTGAATTAGATAATTTTCTCATAACATACTTCCTTATCTTATATATATTTTATCATAAAAAAAAGATAATGACATTAACTATGATATATGTTATGTTAATTATAGAAGGAGTGATAATTGTGAAGAAAGCATTAAGAGTTGCATTAGTACTTTTAGCTGCATTATTCTTAACTGGATGCTATAAGATGAATATGGAAATGTCTATTGGCGATGATAAAACAGTTGATTTTGTTATGATTTATGCTATAGATAAAGAAACTATGGACACTTTAAATGAGTATTCAGAAGATGGTGAAAGTTCAAGTATTACTGTAGATGATTTCAAGGAATTAAAAGAGAAAGGATATAAAGTAGAAGAATATTCAGAAAAAACTGATGAATATGATTATCAAGGTGTTAAGATTTCAAAGACATTTGATAATATTGATGATTTAGTTTCTGAAGATGGTATAGCTACAGATGTATTAGTAGATGATGAAGATATTGATACTAAATGGTTTACTAAAAATGGAAGTAAATATAAATCAATTATGAATTTTGATTTTTCTAGTGAAGAAGATGAAGATGAAACAATTAGTAATGATGAACTAAATAAAATGTTAGATTTAAAATATACAGTTACATTACCAAGAGAATCAATTAGTAATAATGCTGATGAAGTATCTAATGATGGAAAAACTTTAACTTGGAATTTAAAATATGGTGTTGATAACAAAGTAGATTATGAATTTGAATTAAAACTAATTAAAGAACCTAAAAAAATTAATGATTCTGAAGATGATGAAAAAATCAAATTATCAGTTTATATTGCTGCTGGTGTAGGTATTGTATTTATTTTAGGTGTTATTATTGCACTTGCTACTAAGAAAAAATAAGAACTTAAAAAGAGTATTAAATTAATACTCTTTTTTTAGTACTTTAATATCTTTTTCTTTTAAGGTGTATTGAGGTGTTATACCAATATGTTTAATTATAAATTCTGTACCAGTTGTTTCTACTATAAAGAAACCAGGTAATCCATATGGATTAGATAATTGTGGTACAAATATATTATTTTTTTGATTATATTTTTCAAAATAGTATTCATGGTGATGACCTTCTAATGTTAAATTAACTGGTAGAGTAGGTGTTAATTCATTACATAGACAATTTATATTATGGTTTAATCTAATTGGATCATTATCACATAATGATATATATGAATATCTTCTACCTAAGTAAATAGTATTTTTAAGATTTATTAATTCTTGTTTTAAATATTCATATTTATCAACAGGTAAGTAATAATCATGATTTCCTAATAATATATGTGTATTAATATCAGGTGTAGATTTAAAGATATCTAAAGATTTAGATAATTGTTTATCTATATCTTTTTCTTTTATATTTGGTGTATCTAATGTACTTTGGACTAAATCTCCTAAATGAATTATATTTTTAATATTATGTTGATAAGCATAGTTATATGCACATGCTACTAAGTTAATATCTTCTGTATATGCTCCAATATGTGTATCTGCTATTACTAAAGTTATATTTGAATTAATATGATTATTACTATAATGTTCTTTTATTTTTTGTTCTACATAAGGATCTTTTTGTATATCAAATTTTAATAATAAATAGATTATATATTCTGGTTCTAATTCGAATTGAGTAGCTAATTCATATATTGTTTCATTTGTTATTCTTTTTTTAAAATCTAAATGTGCTTCTTCATGATTGTGATAAACATCAAATAATCTCATATCAATTCCTCCTTTAGAAGATATTATATTCATATTGATATTTGTGTCAAATATTGTATAATATGATGAACTAAGGGAGTTGAGTTTATGTCTATACATGATTTAGTATATGAAAGAAGATATGATGAATTAAGAGAATATCTTGTTAAATGTAAAAATGAAAAAAAATTATCTAGATTAGAATTATATGCATTACAATTAGTTAATATTTATAGAAATACTAGAAATGGTAAAAAGATTAGGTTTACTTCTGAATATGATTGTAATGAATCTGATTATTTTAGAAGAGTATTTTTAGCTTTAAGACAATATGATATGGTAAATGCTAAAAAGTATTTAGAATTAACTATAGATAGAGCTAATGATCCTGAAGAATTTCAAACATATTTATATTTAGTAGATGATATTTTAGAATTAGATAAAGCTAATACTGATATTAGAAATATTAATATTGAGATTAAAGATGTTGTTGATGGAATAGAAGATTTAGATATAAAATCATATTATAGATTAAATAATTTATTTAATTCTAGATTAGATATTGAAAATAGTGTAGGTTATGATAATTGGTATAGTAAAGTATGTAAGGATATTTTGGATACTACTATGTTAGTTAAAGAAAAGAATTTAACTAAACCTTATTTTGGTAATACAGGTACTGGTGAAACATTAGAAGATGAAGTATTTAGTTCATTAAGTACTGGTGATTATCCTAATGCATATAGAATATTACATAGAATAGATTATAGAACAGAACTTCCTAACTTAGATTATTACTATTTGTTATGTATTAAAAAATTATTAACTTTATTTAATAAGAGTTTATTTCAAAGAGAACAAATGGGTAATGTATTATTAGATAATGTTATTACATATTTATATTTTGAAGTGTGTGATAAAGATATGAATACTTTAAGAGAATTATTAAAGAATAAAGAAGAAGTTGAAAAGATTATTAATAATATGGTTAGTGAAGAAGTTAATACATTAAAGAAGGTTTAATATGAGAGTTATATTTTTAGATGTAGATGGAGTATTAAATCATAAATGTTTTGATGATGAATATATGTCTAATTATAATTATAATAATAAGAATGAAATAGTTGGTGTTGATCCTGAAAAGGTTAAGATTTTAGCTAAAATATGTGAAGAAACATATTCTAAGGTTGTATTAAGTTCTTCATGGAAATTGGGTTTAGAATATGGCTATGTTTCTAAATCTTTATATAGATTAGTTGAAATGTTATATGATAATGGAATTGATTTAATAGATGTTACTCCATGTATTCCAAATCCTAGTAAAGGTGGAGGACAAGAAATGTGGAAAGAATGGGATATTGAATGTTATTTACATGAACATCCTGAAGTAACAAAGTATTGTATATTTGATGATGAAACATATGATTTATTAACAAAGAAAGATCATTTGATTCAAACAGATTGGAAAAAAGGTATACTACCTGAACATGTTAATGAAGTAAGAAGAATATATAGAAAGGGGAGATAATATGATCTTTTATGATAAAGATGGTATTGTTATAAGATTAGTAGAAGAAAAAGATATTAATAATATTATTGATTTATTTAGTAAAAATAATTTTAATTGTGATTTTGAATCTGGTAGTCTTAAACCTTCTAATAATCAACTTGAAAGTATAATTAGAGATAGTGTTAATAATGAAAATAGAACTGAAGGTTTTTTAGTACTTGAAAAAGATAATAATTTTATAGGGTATTTAGCTATGCATATTGATTACGATAGATTAGTATTAGGTCATATTGCAGTAAAGAAAAATGAAAGACATAAGAATTATGGTAGAATGTTAACTTTTGTTGCACTTAATATAGCTAGTAATGAAGATAGAGACGTTATATGTCAATGTTTTAATCCTAATAATTATTTAGTTAAAATAGGTTTTAGACATTTAGGTGGAGGAACTTATTATAAGAAGACTAAACATGTAGATAAGAAAATACCTAAAGTATTTATGAGTATTGAAGATTATAAAGCTCTACAAGATAAAAAGATGAAACAAGAAGTAGATGATTTTAAAAACTTCTTAAATAGTGATGTAGCTAGATTATTAATGAAGATGTAAAGTGTTTACAATAGTATACAATTTATGTATTGTAAAATAAAAGTTAACATTTTATAATGTATACATAAGGTAGCAATACCTTAGATACCTTAGAGATAGTTATGAGCTATAAGTTTTCGTAGGTTTTGGCTCTAAGGCGTACAAAGGCTACAATTTTAATGATATCTTCGTTTTTACGGAGGCTATAATTGAATGATATTTGCGGTGTCATTCTTTTTTTTGGTATAATAATATTATTGAAATGAGGTTTTATATATGACAGAACAAATTGAAGAAAAATTAGGTAAATTAATGGAAGTATCAACTGAGACTGATTATGAAGCATTCTTAGCTTCTAATAGTTTAATTCAAATATATGATAAAATTATGATGGTTGATGAAAATGCTGATGATATATTAACTGAAGAAGCTTTATCAAAAATATTATCTGTAATTGAAAAACAATTAGAATTATATAAGTAGGTTATTATGAAAAGAATAATATTTAGTTTAGTAGTTTTAGTTGTATTACTTTTAGGAATTATAAGTTTTATATATGTTGGAGAAAGTAATAAAGATAAAAATGTAGAAGTAAAAGAAGAACCAAAACAAGTTATTACTAAAGAAGAAAAGAAAGAATATATGCATTATATTACTGATATTGAAATGCAACAGATGATAGAAGATAAAGAGACATTCTTTGTTGTTATTTCACGTACAGGTTGTTCTCATTGCGAAGCTTATCTTCCTGAATTAAAAAAAGTATTAAATGATTATAAAGTTGAAGGATATGTTTTAGATGTAGTTTCAATTGAGGGAGATTATAGTTTTATTGAATCATTAGATGTAAGTGGAACTCCTACAACATTATTCTATTTTGATGGAGAAGAAGATACTATGTCTAGAGTTATAGGATCTAGATCATATGATTTAATTGTTGAATTTTTAACTAAAAGAGAATATATAAAAGAATAATACTAAGTATTATTTTTTTTATGTTATTATTTATGTAGGTGATTATTATGTACTTATCTAAATCTAAATATTGTAAAGCTGTTCAATGTTATAAGGAATTATGGTTAGATACTTATCATCCAGAATATGGAATTGATTCTAATAATAATGCTGTACTAGATAATGGTACTAATGTAGGTGAAATAGCTAAAGATTTATTTGGTTTTCATTTTGATGTTTCGTTTAATGAAGATTTAAATATGATGATAAATGATACTAAAGCATTATTATTTAATAATAATGTTGTTATTACTGAAGCTAGTTTTCAATATGATAATAATTTTTGTAGTGTAGATATATTAAAAAAGAATGGTAATAATTATGAAATATATGAAGTTAAGAGTAGTACTGATGTTCATGATATATATATTCATGATGTATCTTATCAATATTATGTATTAACTAGTTTAGGTTATAACGTTTCTAAAGCTTGTGTTGTTCATCTAAATAAAGATTATGTTAGAAATGGTGAATTAGAATTAGATAAATTATTTGTTATAAATGATTTAACTGATAAAGCTATTAGTTTACAAGAAGAGATAAAGAATAGAATTGAAGAAGTATCTGAATATGTAGATGATAAGGAAGAAAAATTTAAAGATATTGATGAATGTTGTTTTGATCCTTATTTATGTCCATATTTTAAATATTGTTCTGGAAATATAAAGAATAGTGTATTTGATATTGAAGGAATGAGAACTAAACAAAAAGTTAAATTATATAAAGAAGGTAAACAGAAGTTTAAAGATTTATTAGATGAAGATATTTTAGATAAATATAAAATGCAAATAAAATATGAATTAGATGAATCTTTAAAAGATTATTGTGAATTAGATAAGATTAAAGAATTTATGAGTGAATTAAAATATCCATTATATTTTTTAGATTTTGAAACATTCCAACAAGCTATTCCAGAATATGATGGTATTAGTCCTTATGATCAAATTCCTTTTCAATATTCATTACATTATATTGAAGAAAATAATGGGGAATTATTTCATAAAGAGTTTTTAGCTCAAGATGGAATTGATCCTAGAAGAAGTTTAGCTGAAAGTTTAGTTAATGATATACCATTAGATGTATGTACTCTAGCTTATAACATGGGATTTGAAAAAGGTGTTATTAAAAAGTTAGCTAATTTATATCCTGATTTAAGTGATCATTTAATGAATATACATGATAATATTAATGACTTAATTATTCCTTTTAGAAGTAGATATTATTATAGTAGAGGAATGAAAGGTAAATCATCTATTAAATATGTTTTACCAGCTTTATTTCCTGATGATTCTAGTTTGGATTATCATAATTTAGATTTAATTCATAATGGTAGTGAAGCTATGAATAGTTTTGCTAATCTAAGGAATATGGATGTAGAAGAAAAAGAACATGTAAGAGAAAGATTACTTAGATATTGTGAATTAGATACATATGCAATGGTAAAGATATATTATTATTTAAAAGAATTAATAGAAAAAGATATTTAGTACTTGCATTTATTTCTAAATGTGATATTATATATTTGTTCGTGACGATAGCTCAGTGGTCACACCTCTTCCCATCCCGAACAGAGAAGTTAAGCACTGATACGCCGACAATAGTGTATGCGAAGATAGGTAGTTGCGAACTTTTTTTGTGCAACAAAGTAAATCGATGATTTACTTTTTTTATGCTATAATTTTTATAGGTGATAGAAATGATTACAGTAGTAGCTGCATTAATTATGAAAGATGATAAATATTTAATAGCTAAAAGAAAATATGGAACTAATACTAAAGATAAATGGGAGTTTCCTGGTGGTAAAGTAGAAAAAGATGAAAGTGAAGAACATGCTATTGAAAGAGAAATAATGGAAGAATTAGAAACTAAAGTTAAAGCAATTAGTTTTGTAACTAATAATATATGTGAATATCCAGATAAAACAATAGATTTAAGATTATATAAATGTGAATATATATCTGGTGATTTTAAATTAAGTGATCATTCTGAAATAAAATTTGTTAATAAAAATGAATTACTTGATTATGATTTAGCTCCAGCTGATATTCCTTTAGCAGAATATATTGTTAAAAATTTATAGTGGAAGATTATATGGAAGATGTTTTAACAGTTATTAATTTTATTATTATAACAATATAATTATTATTTATATTATTTGTTATATAGATTATGTTATTATAAATATAATCATTTAGAGGTAGGGTGATTAATATGTTAATAAATAGATTAAAGGGAGATAAAAAATTTGTTTATATTAATATAGTTATGATTATAATGACTGTTACTCTTCTAGGAATTGGATTTTTTAAGGTAAGTTTTCACCAAGTTTCTAAGTATGTTGATTATACTGATAATTGGTATTCTAATGGAGAGAAAGTTGATTTATCTAAAGTAGAAGACTATGAATATATTGAAATGGAAATACCAGAAATTCATAAAGATACATTTTTATTCTTTTGTGCTAAAAGTGTTAATTTAAATATATTTGTTAATAACAGACCTATGTATCAACATGATATGAATAGTGAATATGTATTTGGTAAAACAAAAGGATTATTTTATGTAGGTGTTCCTTTATTTAGAGAAGATAGTGGTAAGAAGATAAAAATAATGATTGATGCTCCATATAAAGATAATTCCGCTAAAATTAATTATGTTCGTATGGGAGATCATGTTCCATTACTTGAAATAAGAACTAATTTATTAACATTAATATTATCTTGTTTAGTAGTTTTAATTGGTCTTTTATTAGTAATATTATTTCCATTCTTATGGTATAGAAAATTAACAACAGGTAAAACATTATTCTTAGGTTTATTTGTATTCTGTATTGGTACTTTCTTAGTTAGTGATTGTAATGTATTACAAGTAATATATGGTAAAGAAGAATGGTTCCATATATTAAGTGAATTATTTATGCAAATAGCTATTGTTCCATTTATATTATTTGTATCAAGAATATATACTGTAGCTAATAAGAGAGGCTATCAAAGATTATGTGTATTATCTATACTAATATTTATGGTTACATTCTTATTAAATATATTTGAAATAAAAGATTTGCATGAAACAATTTTCTTAGTTCATTTAAATTATTTATTTGTAATAGTTTATTCAGTTTATTTAATGATTAAAGCTTATTTAAAAAATAATAAAGTTGAAAAAGAACATAATATTGGCTTTATTGTATTATTCTTATTTGTAATATTAGATGTTGTTTCTTTCTATAGTGGATTCTATACTGGTACTTCATTCTTTACAAGAATAGGTGTGTTATTATTCTTAATTATGGAAATATTTATTATTGCTAAAGAATATTTAACTACTTATAAAAATAATATGAAACATGAATTCTTAAGTAAGTTAGCTTATCATGATGGTTTAACAGAACTTTATAATAGAACTTCATTTACTGAAGATATGAGTTTAGAAAAGAAAGATGGTTTTATATTAGTATTTGATGTTAATAATTTAAAAACTGTTAATGATGGTTTAGGTCATAGTTATGGTGATGAATTAATTATTACTGTATCTAATTTTATTAGAGATTATTATACTGATATTGGTAATTGTTATCGTATTGGTGGAGATGAATTTGTAGTAATAACTAATGATGATGCTACTAAAGATGATGTTGATATTAGATATAAAAAATTAGGTGAATCATTAGATTATATTAATAGAACTCAAAAGAGAAAATATACATTAAGTGTTGCTATGGGATATCAAAGTATTAAGTCATCTAAGAATATGGATGATGCATTTAATAAAGCAGATTCTAAAATGTATAAAAATAAAATAAAGATGAAAAAGGGTAAAAAATAATGAAAGATTTAAAACTATTAATTATTAGTTTATTTGTAATGATTTTATTATGTATATTAATGATTGTTTTTAGTATATGTAATTTATTTAATAAAGAAACTATAGTTGAAGAAGTTATTAATTATAGTCAACAAAAATATAGAGTTTATGATGTTGGTTATAGTAATGATAATAGTGAAGTTATAGTAATTAAAACATATAATGATTTAATTACTGTAGCTAATAAATATATTAATTATATTTATGATAATTATGGTAATGTAGTTGGTTCTACTATAGATAGTTTTGTTACTAATTATAATAGTAATTATTTTAATGATAGTAATTTAATATATATTTATGTTCCAACTATCAAAATAACTAATGTTTATAGTTATAAAAAAGATAATACATTATATATAAAATATGATGAAACTGGGGAAGGTAATAACAAGACAGGTGAAGCTATTGTTATTAGTGTAGATAAAGATATTGATTCAGTTATTATAGATTAGAAGTAGGTGTTGTATGACTAATATATTATTTGGAGTTTTCTTTGTTATTTCTGTAATACTTTTTATTTTAGGTTCAAGTGTTAATAAAAGTAATTACGAATATAAAAGATTATTATTTATGTTATTAATATCAGCTTCAGTTACTGTATTATTATGTGGATTTGCGATTAGATCTACTAATGAAACTTTAGCTTATATATTTAATTCAGTATATATTGCTTGTACAACATGGTTAGCTGTAAGTTTATTAATGTTTTATGTTGCTTATTCTGGTAAATTAGAAAAGTTTGAATCATTTAGAAAGATAATTGCTATATTAACTACTATAGATACATTAATATTAATTAGTAATATATTTACTCATAAAATATTTATATTGAATTATCATGAGATGATATTTGGACCAGGTGGTTATGTATTTAGTAAATTACCTTTATATATGATTCATAGTATATATGTTTATAGCATATGTTTAACTTTATTTATAATATTATTTAGAAATCTATTTAAAACAAAAGGTATTTATAGAGTAAGTCATATATTATTTACTGTATCATTTTTAATATTTCTTGTTATAAATGTTATAGTTAGATTTAGTCATACATTATTTGATTATTCTATTATGTGTTATGGTTTATTAGGTATAGATATTTATATAATGGTTATAGGTTATTTACCTGCTACTATTATTAAACATTTAAATAATATTATTATATCTAATATGAATGATTCAGTATTTGCATTAGATACAAATAATAATATTATTTATATGAATCCTAG
>JAEDJT010000029.1 GCA_016296185.1 Bacilli bacterium | reverse complement strand
ATTACTTATCCTTGTATTTTATTTTTTGATCCACCTTTACCATCATATGTACTTAGTACATTTGAATCAAAGCTTGTTACTTTCTTTTTATCGTCTTTGTATTCTTTGATAGCAGTTGTTATCATTTCATCTAATAATTTTGTATAATTTTTTCCTTTTGGAGAATAGAAGAAGAATGCTAAGCAACCTGGAATAGTATTTGGTTCGTTAACATACGCTTTTTTAGCTTTAGCATCTACTAAGAAGTCAAATCTTGTAACTCCACTTAAGTTTAAGCATCTGAATGCTTCTTTAGAATATTTATATACTTGTTCTTCTATTTCTTTATCTAATTCAGCTGGTATTTTAAATCCACCTGTTGTTATACATCCACCTGATTTTGCTCCACCTGATTTAGCACCAGTTTTTCCACCAGATGATCCTAGGTATTTATCTTCAAAAGTTAAGAAGTCATTATCTGTTAACATTTCTCCAATTAGAGAACATTCCATTTCTTTATGATTTCCTACTACAGCACAATCAACTTCGATTAAGTTTTTAACCATTGCTTCTACAACAATTTTTTCATCATATTGAATTGCTTCTTCGATTGATGTTTTAATTTCTTCTTCATTATGAGCTACTGTAATACCAACTGATGATCCTAATCTTGCTGGTTTTACAATACATGGGTAACCTACTTTTTTGATATCTTTTAAGATTTTTTCTTCATCTTCTAAGTATTCATTATCATAGAACCAAGTGTAATCTACAATTGGAATTCCACAAGCTGACATAACTTGTTTTTGAACTACTTTATCTTGTCCTATTGATGCACCTAACATTGAAGGACCTACATATGGGATGCCTAATGATTCAATTAATCCAGATAATGATCCATCTTCTACACCTTTTCCATGTACTATAGGGAATGCTACATCAATAGTGTCTACTATTTTATTTAATAGTCCTCTTTTTGCTTGTAAAATGAATTTATCATCTTTTTTTGTTAATGTTACTTCTTTAGCAATTGTTGGAATTAATGTTAAATCTTTATATGAAGCCATATCAGTTAGCATTTCTCCTGTATACATATTTCTATCTTTTCCAATATAAATTGGAACTGCTTGATATTTCTTTTTATCTAAGAAAGAGATTGCTTGAACAGCAGTAATAATACTTACTTCATGTTCAACTGATTCTCCTCCGAATATTACACCTATTTTAATCATATTTATTATCTCCTTTATTTCTTTTCATTAAATGAATCTGGTAAATCATTTTCTAGTAATGCATATGTTTCTCCATCTTTTAATTCCATCATTAGTGGAAATGCTTCTAGAACATCATTTAATACATGTATATGTTTTTCACTGAACTTTTTCTCTTTTAATCCTTCATATATTGGTTTTGTTTTTTCTTCACCAATTAATATTACTTCATCTGCTGATGATGCAATTTGACGACCAAATTCTTTATTAACTTCATCTTCTTTAGCACCTACTTCAATCATACCTGGAGTTACTATTATATGTTTTCCTGGCATCATTTTAAGTACTTCTAAAGCCATTTTACATCCCATTGGATTTGAATTATAAGCATCATCAATAATATTTATATCATAGTATTTTGTCATTGATAGTCTATGTTCTACTGGTTTTACTGTTTTAACAGCTTTTTGTAAATCTTTTATTGATATACCTAATTCTTTACCTAATGTTATACCTGCTAAAATATTATATATATTATTTCTACCTAATAGTTTAGTTTCGAATGAATATTCTTTATCTTCATCTTTAAATACAACATTAAATTTTGTTCCTTTATGAGTTAATTCTAAATCTTTAGCATATGTATCTACTTTTTTATTATCAATACCTATCCATTTTACTTTTACATCGTTTTTAATTTTATATGATAATTGTTTTTCATCATCACCATTTAGAATTCCTAATCCATCACTTGGTAAACTTTCTATAAGTTCAAATTTAGTTTTTTGGATATTTTCTTCAGAACCAAATGTTTCTAGATGAGCTAGTCCTACTCTAGTTAATATCCCATATTTTGGATGAACTAAATCACATAGTTCTTTTATTTCTCCAACTTTGCAAGCTCCCATTTCAGCAATAAAGTAATCATTATACTTATCTAAGAATTGATTAATAGTAATCATTAATCCAAATGGTGTATTGTAATTAGCTGGTGTTTTGTATACATTGTATTTTATATTTAATATATCATTAACTACATTCTTTGTACTTGTTTTACCATAACTACCTGTAATACCAATTACATCCATATTTGTCATACTATTTAATTTTGTTAAAGCTTTTTGTTTAAAAAATTCTCCTACTAGTTTTTCAACTGGTCTATTCAAGAAGTTAGCTAACAATATTACAAATAGATTTAAATATGATATTAGTCCTAATACTAAGAAGTAATTACTCATATATTCTTCATCAAAACTAATTCCTATAAAGAATACTGGTAATAAATATAGTATTGAACTAGTAACCATTATACGTTTTATACGTGATGTATATTTTAATGGTAGTTTGTTATATTCATTTTTTCTTTCAACAATAAATTTAAATGTTAGGAATAAATATACGATAATAAATATATATGGGCTTATTGTTTTTAAATTCTCTGTATATTGTAACGCTATAAATACTAGGAATAATAAATTAAGATTTATGAAGTTTTCTTTAAAATTTCTTATAATCCATTTTATGTATCTATAACCTCTGTTATATCTATTTTGTTGTAACATGTGTAGTGATCTTGTACTTGTTATTTCGTTATGAAAGAAATATATTATCACACATATTAAGAATATTATTGTCATTGTTTCACTTCCTTACTTCATAAAGCTTGCTATAATTGCATTTGTTTTATCTAGTCTTTCTAAATAAGCATAGTGTGTACATCCTTCGTAGATTGTTAAACCACTATCTTTTATTATTTTTTCTAAATCATATGCATCACTTACTGGTACTGCATCATCTTTATCTCCCCAAATAATAAATGAAGGACATGTAATTTTTTTTATATCTTCAACGATATCTGTATTGACATGTTTAACTAATATATTTCTCATTGTAGGAGATGCATTTTTATAATCAGTTGATCCCATTTTACTTTTTATTTTTTCTGCTATTCCGCCAAGACCTGGGATATTCTTCATTTTCTTTAAGATTCTAACTTTTAGTGATGGCTTTTTTGTACTTTTTTTATACGGACTTGCTAATAAGATAATTCTATTTACTTCATATTTTGAAGCATACATTAGTGTTATTTTTCCACCAAATGAGTGTCCTATCATATTTGGTTTTTCTACATTTAATTCTTTTAGTAATTCATGAACCATATCAGCATAGTCTTCTATACTCCATACTTCTTTTGGTTCTTCTGATGCACCAAATCCTGGTAAATCTAAAATTATAAGGCGATTACTTTTTTCTAATGGGTTTGCTATTGGTTCCATCATCTCTATATTTTGTCCCCAACCATGTAAGTATACTATTGCATTACCATCTTTTTTTCCATAATCTTTATAATTAATATTAATATCACGATATTTAAACATACTATCACCTTGTTAAATCTTATGTACATAAAGATATATATACAACTTTATTTTATTATATTTACATGTTTTTGTTAAGATATTATGGACTTCTTTTACACTTTTTTTATAAAAAAAGAACTATATATTTTGTTTATATAGTTCGATTATTTCTTTTTTAAATTTATTTATATACTCTTCACTTCCATATTTTAAATTATTATATATTTCTTGTTTTTGCATAAATGTAAATTTTTCTGATTCTTTTACTATTTTTAACAGTTCTGATAATGATTTAGCTTTATTAATTTTTTCTATCATATAATCACCTAAATTAATTTTAGCACAAAAAAAGTAAAGCATTAAGCTCTACTTGAATATTTTCCATCTAATGTTGAAACGATAATTGTTTCACCTTGATTGATAAATAATGGAACTTTTACTACATAACCATTTTCTAATGTAGCATCTTTTTGGGCATTATTAGTTGTATTACCTTTAACAGCTTCAGTAGTTTCAGTTACTACATATTCAACTTTTTCTGGTAATGTTACACCAATGATATCACCTTCATAGAAATCGATTTGAACTTCCATATTTTCTTTTAAGAATTTCTTTTCGTCTTCTAATTTAGATTCTTCAATTTCAATTTGATCATATGTTTCATTATCCATGAATACATATCCTGTACCACTATTGTATAAGTAAGCCATTTTTTTCTTACTTACGTGTGCTTTTTCAATTTTTTTATCACTGTTGATTGTTTCTTCAGTAATTGTTCCTGTTCTTAAGTTCTTCATTTTAACTTTCATAACAGCTGCACCTTTACCAGGTTTAACATGTAAGAAACTTTGAATAACACATAATTTTCCATCGTGGATAACAGTCATTCCATTTTTTATGTCATTAACATTTATTAAACTATTATTCATTGTATATACCTCTTATATATTATTTTTTTTCTCTATGAACAGTTGATTTATTACACCATTTACAAAATTTATTTAATTCTAATTTTTCTGTTGTATTCTTTTTGTTTTTAACTGTAACATAGTTTTCATGTTTACATTCTGTACAAACTAAAGTAATATTTGGTCTTGTTTCATTTTTTGCCATAATACTGCCCTCCTTTTTGAATTCCTACATAGTATACCATAAATTTTCTATTTTTCAAATATTATTTCACTTACTTCTTTAGAAATATAGCGATTTATTGGTGCTATATAGTTATTATATTCATTATTATAAGATATATTTGGTGATATTACCACTATTGTATATTCTGGTTTGTCATAAGGTGCATACATAATATATGTTTGATTAATTGTTGTTACATCTTTAGAATATACTACTTCTGATGTACCTGTTTTTCCTGCTGGTAAGTATTTTACATCTGTATATCCTCTTCCAGTACCGTTATATAATACTTCTTTAAATCCTTCATTTATACGCTCAAAATACCAATTATCCTCTATGTTTGATAGTATCTTCGGCTCATAGTCATATATTGTTTTATCATTGTTTTTGATACTTTTTAAATAGTGTAAGTTATATCTTTTTCCTCTTGTAGCTATTGTATTAATATAATTTGTTAATTGTAATGGTGTGTATGTATCATATTGTCCTATTGATAAATTTAATAATAAATCATCTGCTATTTTATTACCTCTAATGCCAAGTGATTCATTTTCTAAATCAATACCAGTAGATGATCCTAATCCAAATAGTTCAAATGTATTTCTATATATATCAAAATGTTCTTTAGTTGCATTTAATTTCATATTGTATTTATAATCTTTTCCTGTTAGTTTTATGGCATTTATAAATTGATAATAGTTACTAGATGTTTTTAATGCTTCTATATCATCTATATATCCTAATCTTTTATATGAACATTTTGTTGGTGTTTGATATAGTTTTACACATGAATCATTTATTTTTTTGTTTAATTCTATTAAATTATTTTGATATGCAACTGTATGTGATGCTCCTTTAACGATAGAACCTACTGTGAATGAGTCTGTAAGTATATTTGATGTAACATCGTAATAATTATCGTTTATTTTAGAAAGTCCCGTAGAAGCGATTATTTCACCTGTATTTGGATCACTTACAATGACATAGGATGTATTATAGTATTCTGTATTATTTAATGAATCTGATAATATTAAATTCTTTTTTATTATTTCATTTATTTTTAATTGTAAATCTATGTCTATACTAAGTACTATATCATTTCCTTGTTTTGAAGGTTCTATTAGTGTTAATGTGTTATCTTCATTAACTTTATATTTAGCTCTTATACCTTTTAAGTAGTCATCATATTGTTTTTCAAGATATGATAATCCTACTTGATCATCAAGTGAATATCCTTTTTCTAAATAATAATCTTTATTTTCTTTTGATATATTACCTATTGTTCCATATAGAGCATTCATTGAATCATATAGATATACTCTATTTGTTTTATATTCACATGAAATATCTTTTATATTTAATTCTGATATTAGTGCACATTCTTTATCAGAGGCGTTTTCTTTTATTATTTTATTATCATATGAATATCCACTATTTAATAGTGAATATATTTTTATAAGTTTTTTTTCATCATCTGTATAATCTAATGGTATTCTATTTATAATGATTTCTTTTAGTTTTTCTTCTGATATTTTACGATTATTATAGTTATTTATTTCTTCAGTTGTTAATAAGCTATTTGTATCATTATGGTTAATATAATAGTTTTGTTGTTCAATTATTGTTGCTGGTTCTATATTTTCTATTATATTTATTAATTTATTAGATAGTTCATCTTGATTCAGTTTGTTTATATTTCTATATACAATTGTATTTATTCCTATATTATCGACAAGTATTTTTCCATTTCTATCTAGGATTCTTCCTCTAGGATTTGATATTCCATATACTATTTTATTATTAATTTTTAAGTATTCTTCTAAGTAATAATTATGATTAATATATCTTAAAGAAATAAATTTATATGTAATTATTGTTAGTATTGTAATAAGAATTAATGTATAGATTTTTTTCATGTAATTCACCATTATTAGTATTGTTTTTAATAGTTATTTCATACTATTAATTAGGTGATTATATGAATTTATTAATTGAAAAATATATTAATAATATGAGTCTTTATGATATACAAAATTTTGCAATTCATAATGATGTTTTTTTATCTAATAAAGAATTAAATTTTGTGTATGATTTTTTAAAAGATAATTGGAAAATTATATTAAGTAATAAAGGTAATGTAGATATAAGTAAATATAAAAATAAGTTTAGTGAAGATAATTATAATAAAATAGTTAATTTAATTGATTATTATAAAAATAAGTATAGAAGTTTTTTAAATTAAAAAAGTAAGATTAATATCTTACTTTTTATATGCATCATTTCTTATTTTTTCGAAATAATTTTCATCATATTTTTTATTTTTTATCATTTCAATTTCATATTTATATGGAGCATATAGACGTTCTTTTGCTTCATCTGTTTCTCCAATATATGGTGTTTCTAATATTCTTGATATATCTTTTAATCTTTCGTTATATATTACATTTAATAATGTATCAAATCCGATATATCCTTTTCCAATATTAGCATGTCTATCTTTATGTGATCCTATTGGATTTTTTGAATCGTTAACATGAATACAACCAATATATGATAAACCTATTTTTTCATCAAATTCATCTAAGTATTTATCAAATTCTTTTAAATCATATCCTGCATCTGATAAATGACATGTATCTATACAAACACCTATTTGATCTTTTTTTACTATATTGTCTATTAAGAATGCTATTTCATCTATTGTTGTACCACATTCTGTACCTTTACCTGCCATTGTTTCTATTAGTAATCTACAATTTGTAGTTCCATCTAGAATAGTATTAATAGCAGTAGCAATGTTTATTAATCCTTGTTCTTTAGTTATTTTAACTGCATTACCAGGATGTAATACCATTTGTTTTACATGTAATTCATCACATCTAGCTAATTCTCTTCTAATGAAATCAACACTAAATTCATATTTTGTTTCATCTTCTCTATTAGCTAAATTTACAATATATGGAGCATGACATATAACATGATTAATATCTATATTGTTTTCTTCCATTAATTTTAATGCTTCATTTATATATTTTTCTTCTAAATCTTTTCTAACTGTATTTGTTGGTGCTCCTGTATAGAACATAAATGTATTTGCACCATAACTAATTGCTTCTTTTGTTGCTCCAAGTAATTGGTCTTTTCCAAAAGAAACATGACTTCCTATATTTAACATTTTAACCACCTGATAAAATTATAACATAAAAAAAGATAGATTATTCTATCTTTTCACTTATACATTTTGTTTGATATCTTTTTGTTTGTGATTCTTGTCCACTTCCACCTTTTGTAGATGTTGTACCAGTAAATGATGTTCTTACTCTACTACTATATGTTTCATCTGAATATTTAGTAATAGTTCCGTCTTCTATAGTTAATTCTGGTATTTTTTTAGATTCATATCCATCTATTGTATATTCTTTATCAGTTAACCATAATGAGTAATAATATGCATTATTTATTTCTTCAATAACTACATAGCCATCATAATCATTGTATGTTTTTTCTGTGAATCCATTTGCATGTAATCCATCTAATGTTATACACATTCCTTTTCCAACACCATCATCTGATACTACAATATAATCAGATTTATCTTGTTTGATATAGTTAGCAAAAGCTTGTTTGGCTCCACTTACTATTTCTGTTGCATTTTCAATAAGTGTTTCTTGTTTCTTTTCTCTAGTAGTTAATGTTACTACTGTAGCTCCACAAATTGTTAGTATTGCTAATATTACTATTATAAATAGTATTTCTATTTTTGAAAAACCTTTATTATTCATTTTCATCATCTTTTCTATAATATATATTTTATCACAATTTTTATAGCGTATCAATAATGCTACTAATTATATCTATATCATCTATTGCTGTATTAATTCTATCTGTAATCCTTAAATGATATCGATCTTTTATTATATTTTTAAATTCTTTATAGAATAATGGATTTCTTAATAATGGTTTTATTAGATAAGAATTTTCTTTTAAATATTCGTAATAATTATCTTTTTTTATTTCATTTAGTAATTCTATATTCATATTAATCTCCATAGAATGTATTTATGTTTTTTAATTCTTCTGGTACATTTATAGGATTTGTTTCTGTTGGTTTAGTTAATTCTGATATTATTTCTAAAGCTTTTGACGCCTTTTCTAATCCTGATTCTATTTCTTTAATATTGATTTTTGATAAGTATTCAGTAATTGTTTTTTGTTTATTAGAATATTTTTTCCATATATCATAATTTTCTCCGTACATATCATATAATTCATAAAATTTTTGCCATGTCATACTACCATCATCTATATAATCTACTAGGTATGGTTTATCTTTTATAAATTCTTTGAATTGCTCTTTACTCATAAAAAAATCACCTATTAAATTATATTTTAATAAGTGATTTTTTATTATATTTTAAATTCTTCTACAAAGTCATCAATAGTTACTTGACCATCTGCAACATTTTCATCTACTGTAACTGTTGGTTCTGGTTTTATTATTTCTTCATTTTCGTCAATTTTTACTTCAACTAATTCTTTAACTATTAAATAATCTTCGATAGCTTTTTTAGATACTGTAGATCCTGTTGATGCTAAATCCATAATTGGAATATCAGTTACTTTTAATTCTTTGAATTCACCATCTATTTTTACATTAACAATATCTCTAATTGAAGTTGGTTCTACTTTAAATACTAGATATGTATTTGATTTTACTTTTTTTATTAATGTAGATCCTTTTTTACCTCTACTCATCTTATCTAAATCTGATAATTTAATACGTTTAGTAGTATTTTTATTAGTAAATACTGTTAAGTAATCTTGTCCTTCTACAGGTGATACTAAACTAACTAATTCATCATCTTTTAAGTTAATACCTTTAACACCTGATGCTTTTGCTCCTACTATTGGTATTTCGTTTGAATCTATATTAATGTAATATCCGTTTTGTGATATGAAAATTGCTCTTCCATTATCTTTAACTACAGATACTAATTCATCTCCATCTTTTAGTTTAATTGCATTAATTGGTTTACTATAACGTGAAACTATTAAATCTTCTAATCTTAAACGTTTAGTTATACCTTGTTTTGTAGCTAAAATAATATTTGTATTTTTACTATCTAAAATTAATGAATCTATTACTTTTTCTTCTGGAGCCATTGGGATTAAGTTATTAATATGTTTACCCATGTCTTTGTATTTAAATTCTGTAATTTCATGAACTGGTACATATAAGTAATGTCCTTGATTTGTAAATAATAATAATGTATCTAATGTAGTTGTATTGTATAATCCAGTTATATAATCACCAGGTTTTAGTGTTGTTTGTTCACCATTTGCAGCAGCATATGATTTTGGAGAAATTCTCTTAACATAACCTTCATTAGTTACTACTACTATTGTATTTTCTTTTGAAATCATACTCTTAGCATCAATTTTAATTTCTGTTACTTCATCTTTTATTTCTGTACGACGAGGTGTAGCAAATTCTTCTCTAACAGTACGTAATTCTTTTTTCATTACTGTTTTTAAGATTTTTTCATCATCTAAGATAGATGTTAAGAATTCGATTGTTTTATTTAAATCTGATTGTTCATTTAATAATGCTGTAACATCTGTATTTGATAATGTATATAATCTCATCATTACGATTGCAGTTGCTTGTTCTTCAGTGAAATCAAATGCTTTCATTAAGTTAGCAATTGAATCTGCTTTATTTTTTGATTCTCTGATTATTTTAATAACTTCATCTAATACATCTACTGCTTTTAATAAACCATCTACGATATGTAGTCTAGCTTTAGCATGTTCTAAGTCAAATCTTGTTCTTCTTAGTACTACTTCTTTTTGATGTGCAATAAATGCATCTAAGATTTCTAAAATACCTAATTGTTTTGGTCTTCTATTTACAATAGCTACAACGTTAAAGTTATAGTTAACTTGTAAATCTGTATTTTTTAATAAGTAATTTAAAATTAATTCAGCATTGGCATCTTTCTTTAATTCGATAACCATTTTAGCCATATGTTCTTTATCTGATACATCGAATACGTCTTGAATACCTTCTACTTTTTTATCAATTTTTATATCTTCAATTTTTTTACGTAATTGTTCTTTTAATACTTCATAAGGTATTTCGTGAATTATAATTGATTTTTTACCTTTTTCTTCAACTATTTCAGTTTTAGCTTTAACTACTACTTTACCTCTACCTGTTGTATAAGCTTGAATTAAGCCTTCTTTTCCTTCAACTATACCACCTGTTGGAAAGTCTGGCCCTTTTACGATATTTAGTATTGTATCTAAATAACAATTTGGATTATCTATACGATGAATTGTTGCATCT
Source organism: Bacilli bacterium (assembly GCA_016296185.1). Taxonomy (GTDB): domain Bacteria; phylum Bacillota_I; class Bacilli_A; order RF39; family UBA660; genus Coprovivens. The sequence continues at coordinate 8,168 of JAEDJT010000029.1, read as the reverse complement.
ATTACTTCTCCTAAATTATGTGGAGGAATATTAGTTGCATAACCTGATGAAATACCTGTTGATCCGTTTACTAAAAGATTTGGAAAGTTAGCAGGTAATACTGTTGGTTCTAAATCTTCATCAGAGTAGTTTAATGTCATTTCTACTGATTGTCTATTAATATCTTTTAGCATTACTTGTGCTAATTTTGTTAAACGACATTCTGTATAACGATAAGCGGCTGGACCGTCACCATCTATTGAACCATTATTTCCGTGAATATCAATAAATGCTTCACGTACTTTCCATGGTTGTGACATATAAATCATAGCACCATAAATTGATGAGTCACCATGTGGGTGATATTTTCCCATTACATCTCCAACGGCTTTAGCACATTTACGATATGGTCTATCAAATGTATTTTTATCTTCCCACATTGTATATAGTATTCTTCTTTGTACTGGTTTTAAACCATCACGTACATCTGGTAATGCACGGTCTTGGATGATACTTTTTGAGTATCTTCCAAAACGGTCACCCATGATATCTTCTAAAGTGTAGTCATAAATTTTTTCGATGATTGTTTTTTCTTCTGCTTTTTTCTTTGCCATTTATTTTCACCTACCTTTTAAAGTTATCTTCTAATGTGAAGTCGACATTTTCTTCAATCCACTCTTTACGTGGTTCAACTTTGTCGCCCATAAGTACTGAAACACGCTTTTCTGCTAAAGCTGCATCTGTGATACTTACTTTTATTAAACTTCTTGTTTCAGGATTCATTGTTGTATCGTATAATTCTTCAGCATCCATTTCACCTAAACCTTTGAAACGTTGTACTTTGAATTGTTGTTTTACTGTTTTTTTCTTTTCTTCTAATTCTTCATCAGTTGCTACATATTCTTTAGTTTTTCCAAAGTCTAATGCATATAATGGAGGATTAGCTATATATAACATTCCTGCTTCAATTAATGGTCTCATAAATCTATAGAAGAATGTTAATAATAAAATTTGAATATGTGCTCCATCGTCATCGGCATCGGTCATAATAATAATTTTTCCATAATTTGAATCTTCTGGGTTGAAATCATTACCAATACCTGCACCAATAGCGTATGTTAATGTATTTAATTCTTCATTATTTGAAATATCATTACTTGATGCTTTTTCACAGTTTAATACTTTACCTCTTAAAGGTAAGATAGCTTGAGTTTCTCTGTTACGTCCAGTTTTAGCTGATCCACCGGCAGAGTCCCCTTCTACTAGGAATAATTCATTTTTCATGCTATCTTTTCCTGTAGCTTTAGCTAATTTACCTGAAATTAGTTTTTCTTTTTTATCTTTTCCTTTACCGTTACGAGCTGCATCTCTCGCTTTTCTAGCTGCTTCACGAGCTACTTTACTTCTAGCTGCTTTATCAACAATAGCTAGTGCGATTTCTCTATTTTCTTCTAAGAAAAATTTTAAGTTTTCATAAGTTATTTGTTCTGTTACAGTACGAGCTTCTGGTGTACCTAATTTACCTTTTGTTTGTCCTTCAAATTGTAGTAATGCTTCAGGTACTTTTAAACTTATAATTGCTGTTAGACCTTCACGTACATCTGAACCATCAAAAGTTGAATCTTTTCCTTTTATAAGTCCATTATCTTTAGCATAATCATTGAAGGCTTTTGTGATACCAGATTTAAAACCTGTTTCGTGTGATCCACCATCACCTGTTTTTACGTTATTAACAAATGATAATATGTTTTCGTTATAACCTTCGTTATATTGTAATGCTATATCTACTTCAATACCTTGTTTGATACCGTTAAAGTTAACTACTTTATGTAATTCTTGTTTTCCGATTTCTTTGTTTACGTATTCAACGAAATCTACTAAACCATTTTCGTAATGGAATTTTGTATCTCTTCCATCTTCTTCATCAACTATTTCAATAGTTAAATTACTTATTAGGAATGCACTTTCTTGCATACGTTCTGTAATTGTTGTAAATGAGAAATTTGTTGATTTAAATATTTCTGGATCTGGCATGAATGTAACGCATGTTCCTGTTTTTGATTGAGGACATGTACCTATTTGTTTTAATCCTTCTTTTAAATGTCCACCATTTTCAAAACTAATAGTGTTAATTTGACCTTCTTTATAAATTGTTACAGTCATCCATTTTGATAAAGCATTAACTACTGATGCACCAACACCGTGCAATCCACCTGATACTTTATATGAACCTTCTTCGAATTTTCCTCCTGCATGCAAAATAGTGTAAATAACTTCTGGAGTTGATTTACCTGATTCATGCATACCAATAGGAACACCACGTCCATGGTCTTCTACTGTAATTGATCCATCTTTGTTTATAGAAATTTTAATATAATCTCCATATCCATTGATACATTCGTCTATAGCATTATCGACAATTTCCCAAATAAGATGATGTAGCCCACGTTTATCTGTGGAACCAATATACATACCTGGTCTTTTACGTACTGCGTCTAAACCTTCTAATATTTTTATTGAATTTTCATCGTATTTTTGTTGTGTTGCCATTTTTTTCACCATTGCTATTGTAACAAAAAAAAAGCAGAAAAAAAAGGGCATTGACTTAAACTTGTCACTTTTTGCCCTTATTTACTGGCTTTTTTTCTTCTTTTATTTTTGGAAGAATTGATGTATCTTCAATTTCATCTATATCTAAAATACGTACTGCTTTGTTCTTTTCTTCTTTATTTTTTTCTTTTATTTCTGTTTTTATTGCAACTTGATTATTCTCTTTTTGTATTTCTTCTTCAATACTTTTTTTGAAGTCTTCTAGATTTTTTGTTAATGATGGCATTTCAAATGTTACATCTTCTTTTATTTGTTCTGCATCTGCTGGAATATCAAATGAGAAATCTTTTAAATCATCATCATTATTATTTTCAGGCTCATTTGATTTTCTTAAATCTCTTAAACCGAATAAGAATATTATAGCGAATATAGTAGCAAGTACTATAATTGCTATTATTAAAAATTTAACAAAATTTTCACTGTCATATAATTGACTTATAATGTTTAGTACCATGTTTTTCCCTCTTATCCACTACTATTACATTATATCAAAAATACATAAAAAAAAATAGTTATTTAAACTATTTTTTATCTATATTTGTTCATTTGAGACATGATTTGTCTTACTTGTTTTTGGCTTGGTTTTCTTCCCATTCCACTCATCATTGCTTCGATCATTTTTTCATTTATTGGTGGATTTTGTTCTATTTGTTTTTGGAACATTTTTTTAGTTACAAAGAAACCAATGATTAATCCAACAATAATACCTAATACTACATATAATATATCTGTTAACATCTTTTATCTTCTCCTTTGTACCATTATTATATTAAATAATATGAATTAAAACAAGGTTATATTTTTGATAACCAAAAATAATCTTTGTTATCAAAATCACATGCAAATAGATTATCATATTTTTTTAAGTAATTTATAAATGTTGGTGTTTCTATATTTGTTCTTATAACCATATATGATTTATTTATTAACAATCTTGTATTTTCTTTATCTAAGTAATTATTTATACTATGAATATTATTGTTTAACATGTAGTTTGTTTCATTCTTATAGTAGTTATAAGTTTCGTTATTTAGAAATTCTTTATTTAAATCTTTTCTTATTTGATTAAATATTATCATGTTATTATCTATATTATATTTATTAGATTTAGATATATCTTCTAGTGTTTTATATAGTAATAATGGATTATTTAATGTAAGTATTTTAAAATGCTTTTTTATATTAAAAATATAGAATGTTCTCATATCATCACCATTAATAATATAAGTCCATTCTATATTTTATTTTGTCGTTATTTGTTTAGTCTTTGTTCAATATAATTAATAATTGAATCGTAATCAAAATTCATTTTCTTTAATACATCATCTTTTAGACCACTACATCCAAATTCATCTACACCAATAGCACAATCTTTAGAAGCTATTTTATACCAACCTAATGTTGAACCAGCTTCTATTGTAAATACTTTAGCATTACTTGGAATTATTGATTCTTGATATTCTTTTGATTGAGATAAGAATAATTCCATTGATGGCATTGATACTAATCTTAAATCAACACCTTTAGCTCTTAATTCTTCACTTAGTAAATATGTAGTTGTGAAATCTATTCCAGTTGATACTAACACACAATCTATTCTTGTTTGTTCTGGTTTTATTATATAAGCTCCTTTTGATACTTCTGAACCTTTTGTTCCAGCAAGTACGTGTGCTTCTTCTTTTGATAATACTAATGCAACTGGTCTTCTATTATTGATTATATAATCCCAACAACCAATTACCTCGTTAATATCACAAGGTCTTAGTACAACAAGATTTGGAATTGATCTTAACATTGTTAATTGTTCGATTGGTTCATGTGTTGGACCATCTTGTCCTACTGCAATTGAATCATGTGTAAAAATATATGTTACTGGTAAATTCATCATCGCTGACATTCTTATTGCTGGTTTTAGATAATCACTAAATGTTAGAAATGTTGAACCAAATACTCTTAGTCCTGATAATGCCATACCATTTAGTATTGATCCCATAGCATGTTCTCTTACACCGAACGAAATATTTCGTCCTGTATTATATTTTTTAGTAAAACTTATTTCTTTATATAATGCTGTGTGACAAGATACTGCTAAGTCAGCACTTCCACCTAGGAAGAATTTAGTTCTTTCACTAATAATATTCATTATTTTTGAATTTGATTCTCTTAATTCTTCGTTGTAGTCATTTTGAATTTTAAATTTATTGGCATCAAATGTTGCACCAATATCTCCTTTTTCAAGGAATTCAAATACTTTTCTTAGATTTTCATTTGCTCTTTCTTTAACATCATTATATAAATTTGTCCAATCTTTATAAATTGAACCCATTCTTTTTTTAATTGATTCTCTCATATAATTAACTGAGTTTTCAGTTATTTCCATTGAACTTGTAGCTATTTTATATTTCTTTCTAAGTTCAATCATATCTTCTTTTGATAATGGTTTTCCATGAACAGTATTTTTACCTTGGTTAACACTACCTCTACCAATTACTGTTTTTATTTCAATAAGTGTTGGCTTTTTATTATATTTTGCTCTTGTAATTGCATCATCAATTGCTTTAATATCGTTTCCTTCAGGAACAAAGTCTACTTCCCATCCTAAACCTTGGAAACGTTTAATAATATCATCTGATTTATTTGATGCGTCACTTAATGGTCCATCTAATGTAACATCATTTGAATCATACAAAACAATTAAATTATCTAATTCAAAGTTACTAGCAATTTCAGCTGCTTCCATTGCTACGCCTTCCATTAAATCGCCATCAGAAGCTAAACAATACACATGATAATCTATTAGTTTTTGTTTTGGTAATTCTTCTTCAATTGTGGCTGCAATATATTTTTCTGCAATAGCCATACCAACTGCGTTTGCAAATCCTTGCCCTAATGGCCCAGTTGATACTTCAACACCTGGTGTAACTCCATATTCTGGATGTCCTGGACATTTAGATCCAATTCTTCTAAAGTTTACTAAATCATCAATTGTTATATCGTATCCAGCCATAAATAATGTCGCATATAATAATGCTGATGCATGTCCAGCTGATAAGACAAATCTATCTCTATTAAACCAATTTGGATCACTAGGATTTATCATTAAATGATGTGCATATAAAGAATATATTATTGGGGCTGCTCCTAAACATATACCTGGATGTCCACTTTTTGCTATTGATATCATATCAACACTTAATATTCTTAAACTATTTATTGAATGTTCTAAATCTGGATTCACATTGCCACTTCCCTACTATAGATAATTATATCATAAAAAAAAGGAATTGAATTCCTTTTTATTTTAAATGTTTCATTGCTTCAATATATAGTTTTTGCATTGCTTCATTATTTTTGTTTTTAGCCATGTTTTCTTGCATTTGACCAATTGTTGATGGATTTTCTGAAATCTTTTTAAAGTAATAATGGAAGAAGAATGGAGTTTTAAATCTTTTACCATATCCATTTCTTTCAAAATACTTATAGTTTGCCACTTCTTGTCCACCACTACAATTAATCATTATAATTGGTTTTTTAAAGTATAATGCTTCAGTTGATTGTGCTCCTCCTGGTTTTGATACTACAAAGTCACACATTTGTAATAATTCTGGAACGTTATTTACGAATCCAAATGTTTTAAAGTTTTTAGCATCATATAATTTAATCCAATTATCAACTTTTTCTTTAGCTGCTTGATTCTTACCAGCTACATATATAAAATCAATATCTAAATTATCTCTAATTAATGTTTTAATAAATGGTAATGAATGTGTTCCACCATTTCCTCCGCCGCCAAAGAATAAGCAGATTGGTTTTACACCAGAAAATCCCATTTTTTTGATAGCTTTTTCTACATCAAAGTTATTAGATGTAATTGGATGAATAGGAATTCCTATAGGTTTAATAATACTTTTACTAACTCCTTTTTTAACTAAATAGTTAACTTCATCTTTATCACCAACAACAATTGCTTGTTCTTTTTTATAACCTTTTAACCATAAAGCATGTGCTTCATAATCTGTAACAACTGTTATTAATTTACTATTTATTATTCCTTTACGATTATAATAATCTATTAAACTACTTCCGAAGAAGTGAGTTGAAATTGTCATATCAGGGTTAAAATCAGTAATTATTTTTCTCATTCTTTTATTATTAAAAATAGATTTACTATTTTGAACAGCTATAGCACTACTTAGTCTAGTATTAAATAAATCATATATTATTGTCCATCCTATTGGAAATTTTAATAAGAAGAAATCTGTAACTTTTTGAGTTAAGCTTCCGATTATTGGAGTAGAATATCTTAATAAATCTATTGCCATAATTTCTAGTTCTGGATCTTGTTCTTTAAAATATTTTTCGATGTATTCAGCAATAGCTCTATGGCCATTACCATACATACAATATGTTAATAGTATTCTTTTTTTCATGCAATCAACACCTTATTAAAATTATACTATATATAAAAAATTAAGACAAATAAAAAATATCAGTAGCCTGATATTAACGGGATATGGTTATACTTTCTTGATTACCATTTAATCCATTAACACATACTATTCTGTTGCTTAGTGCAATCATACCTAATACTATCATTAGATAAAACATAATAACTCCTGCCATATTCATTAAAACTTCTTTTTTCATGTTTTTCATTTTTCTTCACTCCTTTTACCATATTCAATATAACACATACACTTGTTCGTGTCAATATATAAACAAAACATTTGTTTGACTTTTTTACACTACCATGTTAATATTTAATTGGAGGTAATATATATGGATAAAAATATTACAAAGAGACAAGAAGATGTTCTTAATTATATAAAGAAATATGTAGTAGAACATGGCTTTCCACCTTCAACTAGAGAAATTGGGGCTGCTTTAGGGTTATCTTCCCCTGCTACGGTTCATACTCATTTAAAAAAATTAGAAGATGCTGGATGTATTAGAAAAACAAATTCAAAATTTAGAACTATTGAAATAGTTGGTGCAAATGAATATGAAAGTAAAAATGAAGAATTGGTTAAAGTTCCGTTACTTGGTAAGGTTGCTTGTGGTAACCCTATTGAAGCAATTGAGCAACCAGATGATTGGTTTACTTTACCAGCAAATTTAATTCCTCGTAAGGAAGAAGTATTCACTTTAAAGTGTAGTGGTGAATCAATGATTAATGTTGGTATTTATGATGGAGATATTGTTATTGTACAAAAACAAAAAGTTGCTAGAAATGGTGATTTAGTTGTTGCAATGACAGATGAAGGAGAAGTTACTTTAAAAACTTTTTATAAAGAAGCTGATCATATTAGATTACAACCTGAAAATGATACTATGAGTCCTATTATAGTTAATAATTGTACTATTTTAGGAAAAGCTATTGGTTTATATAGAAGTTTATAATACATAATAAAAAGAACTCAATATGAGTTCTTTTTTTATAATCCACTAATATTATCTAACATTAATTTAACATAATATTGAGTTGTTGGTCCGTCCCAATGCATTTCATCAGTCGTATTATAAGTTACTTTGTATGTATATCTACCATCTTCTCCATTAGGCATATCCATAATGAATCC